>NZ_BAAASJ010000124.1:13475-14514 GCF_039532825.1 Streptomyces vastus | reverse complement strand
GACCACATCGCCGGGGCGGGTGTAGGTGGCGATGGCGTGGGCGGCGATCTGCGGGAGCATCTTGGCGGGGTGGGCGGCCGAGCCGGGCACGTAGCGGTCGCCGCGCTGGGCGGGGGCGGAGGTGGGGGCGGTGTTCCACACCGAGAGGGAGCAGGGCACGGCGGTATCTCCTTGGCCTTGGCCTACGGGTGGGTGATCGCGGACAGGGCGATCAGGTCGCAGTGCGCGACGCCGCGGGATGTGTCCGGGGGCGGGGCGGGTACGAGGCGGTCGCCGACCGGGTGGGCGTAGACGATCACGATGTGCTGGAGGTAGCGGAAGCCGGCGGTGCGGGCGCCCGCGATCAGCGTGCCGAGCGGGTCGGTGAGACGTCCGGCGTCCCGGCGCTGGCGGGTGGCCAGCAGCAGGATGCCGTTGGTGGGGAGGAGCCGGTGGGCGCGGTGGAAGAAGCCGGGCCAGCCGTCCTCCTGCGCGCCGGGCATCCCTCCGACGGCCGGCAGGTCGTCGGAGGGAGCGGGGAGTGCGTCGGGGTGGAGCTCGGCGAGCAGGATGGACGGCCTGCTCGCGGCGTCCTCGTCATCGACCGCGGCGGCGAAGGGCGTGCTCGGGATGCGGGCGTCCATGCCCGGCGCCGTGTCCCGGATCGCGATCTTGAGCAGTGGGGCGGGCCCGTGGCCGGGGCGTCCGACGAACTCGGTGCGGATCTTGTCGATCGCCCAGGCGGGCAGCACCGCGCCGGGGATGGGAGCGGCATTCGGCTCATCCGGGCCCGGGAACCAGGTCGTCGTCGGCAGCGGGTGGGACGTGCGCGGGCGGGGAGCAGTAGAGCGGCGGGAAGGAGTCTTCGACATGGGCTGGGTGGCGCCCAAGGCCGTGGGTCAGGCCGTCTCGTGCTGACGTGAAGTAATAGGGACTCGGCAGCTGATCTTTGCCATCGCGCCGGTACCTGTTCGATCCCCCGGGCGACTGGCGGCACGCACTCGGAGTCGTCCCCGGTCGACCCCACCGTGCATCGCATCTGTGCAGGTCATTATGCACG
>NZ_BAAASJ010000124.1:12996-13261 GCF_039532825.1 Streptomyces vastus | reverse complement strand
TGGTGTGCGGGTGGGCCGCTTGTGGCACCGGGGCTTGGGAGGGGTGGCGGCGGAAGTTGTCCGCACCGTTCACGGGAGATGCGCCATGCACCACCGTCACCCCGCCCACCGCCCCGCCGCCCGGCCGCAGGGCGCCGTCCGTTCCCCGCTCGGCGAGCTGGAGCAGGCGTTCCTCGCGCTCGCCCACGGGGTGGAGCCACTCACGCTGCCCGCGCACCTGGTGTGCGACGCCCCGGACCGGGCGCAATGGCCGGTCGACCGGGTC
>NZ_BAAASJ010000124.1:5011-12861 GCF_039532825.1 Streptomyces vastus | reverse complement strand
GCGAGGTGATCCGGCGCGCCCATGAGCTGGGCGAGCCGTGGGACGTGGTGGCGGTGGCCATGACCGTTCCGGTACTGCGCCGGATGCTCGCCCGGCTGGCTCGCCCCGCCCATCTGGAGCGCGCCGAGGTCGAGCAGGAAGCCCTGGCCGCCGTCGCCGCGGCCCTGCGCACGGTGAACCCCGGAGCGGAGCGGCTGGACAGGGAGTTGTTCAGCGCCGCCGACCGGGCGGTGCACCGGCTGGTGTACGCCGCACGCCGCCAAGCCGCCCGCGAAACCGGCTCGGCGGCAACGCACCTCGACCACCTCTGCTCCGTCCCGCAGGCAGAACACGGGGAGCCGGTGGATGAGCTCACGGTGCTGTCCCGTGCCGTACAGGCCCGCGTGGTGGACGTGGCCGAGGCGCGGCTGATCGCCCGTACCCGGCTGGGCGGCGAGCCCATGCAACACCTGGCGGCCGAGCGCGGGGTGAGTGTGCGTCAGCTCTACCGGCACCGCAGCGCTGCCGAGCAGCACCTGGCAGCTCATCTGCGACGCCGGCTGCAGGACCAGTAGCACGCCAGTGGGGGGATTTTCGGTGGCGGGATGTCAATTCCCGCCACCGGGATCTCTATTCACGGTGACGGCGCACCGAGCCCGGCTTCGGGCCGGAGCGTCCGTTGTGGTCCCGGGGCGGCGGCCGATGCCCCGGGACCAGATCTCCGCACGGTGCGGGGTGAGCACGACCGTCTCGTGCTGACACCGAGAACCCCCTTCCGCCGCGCCCCCTGTAAGGAGGCCGACGCCCGGGCCAAGGGTTCCGCTCACCCCGCACCGACGCACGTACGCCCCCTGCGGCGTCCCCGTCCTGTCCTGCTCCTGCCCGGCTCTGTGCCCCGAGGGAGGTGTGCTGCCATGCTCGCAAGGCTCCGTCGGCCACCGCGACCGCTACTGCGCTGGTCCGTCCGGCTCGTTTTCACCACTGCCCTCACGACGTGCGCGCTGCTGGCGGATCCGCCGCACGTGTGGGCGGTCGCGGACATCCCGACCGTCATCACGAATCTGCGGAACTGGGTCGTCGGCATCCTTGCCGGACTGGCCACCCTGTTCCTGACCTTCGGCGGGCTGCGCTATCTGATGGCGGGCGGCGATCCGGGGGAAGTCGAGGCCGCCAAGCGGGCGTTGAAGGCCGCGGCGATCGGCTACGGGCTGGCGATCCTGGCCCCAGTGTTCGTGGCCGTGCTGCAGGGCATCGTCGGTGCCAACGACGGCGGGGGCGGGCAGTGATCCGCACAAGGCATCTCGCCCGCGCCCTGCCCTTGCTGTTCGCCCTGGCCGTGATGGCCCTCGTCCCGATGTGCGCCGTGGCCGCCTCCGCGCACACTGGGTCCGCGGCGGTTCAGGCGCCGGCGGCCCCGGAGCCGCCGCAACCCGAACCGCGGCCCGCGCCCGGCCCCGCCGCCCCCTCCCCGGAGCCCGGGGCGGAGCCGAGGCCCGAGCCCACGCCCGGGCCAACCCCTGCACCGGGCCGCCCCACACCCGAACCGGAGTCACCCTCCTCCCCTGAGCCGACTCCCGGGCCGACGCCTCCGGCCTGCGAAGCGACCGGCACCGAGTGCGACAAGGGCACCACCTGGGGCTTCCTCGACATCCCCGCCATGGTCGTGGACGCGGTCACCTCCTTCCTGGGCACGCTGATCGAGCAGATCATGAAGCCGGTGCGCGAGTTCCTCGCCGACACCCTGCTCGCCACGCCCGACGTCACAAAGCACGCCGACATCAAGAAGCTGTGGACCGCCATGCTGGGGATCACGGCCGGGATCTACGTGCTCTTCGTGACCGCGGGCGGCGTCACGGTCATGGGCTATGAGACCGTCCAGACCCGCTACGCCCTGCAGCAGATCGCCCCGCGCCTGCTGCTGGGGATGGTCGCGGCGGCCACCTCACTGACCGTGATGGGCAAGGCGATCAGCCTGTCCAACGCCCTCGCCCACGCGATCATGGCCACCGACATGTCGGACGCCGGTCAGGGCATGGTCGAACGCGTCCTGCCCTTCGCCCTGTTCGGCTCCGCGGGGCTGAAGCTGTACCTGCTGATCCTCGCGATCGTGATGATCACGCTGGTGCTCGCGGTGCTGATCGGCTTCCTGGTACGTGTTGCGGTGATGGCGCTGCTGGCGGTGGCCGCGCCCCTGATGCTGGCGTGTCACGCGCATCCGCTGACCGATCCCGTCGCCCGGCTGTGGTGGCGCGCCCTGGCCGGCTGCCTGGTCATCCAGATCGCCCAGTCGATGACGTTCATCCTCGCCCTGAAGCTGTTCTTCGCCCCCGGGGCCACCACGCTCGGCATCCCCAAGTCCGACCAGTTGGGCACGATGCTCGCCGGACTGGCCCTGTTCTGGGTGCTGTTCAAGATTCCGGGCTGGACCCTGCAGGTCGTCCTGCGCGGCACCCCGATCCACAACCCGCACGCCCCTGCTGGGCTGCGGATGCTCAAGCACCTGGCGATGTACCGGCTCATGAACCATTACGTGCCCGGCATCGGCCTGCTGCGCCGCCGCCCCGGCGGCGGTGGAGGTGCCGGCCTCGGCCTCGGCCGCCGCGGACCAGGCGGCGCAGGCGGCCGCCCAGGAGGGGGCGGAGGCAGGCCGGGAGGGGGTGGAGGCGGACGTGGTCGAGGCGGAGGCGGACGTGGTGGGGGCCGGCTGCCCGCCGCCGGGCCCGGGCGTGGTGGGGGTGTGCGGGGCTGGGGCCGGGCGCTGCTCGCGCGTGGCCGTGCTGCCCCTGGCCGGCCTGGTGGCCGCCCGGGAGCAGCGGGCCGGCCCGCACCCGGTGCCCCGGCCGCGCCGGGCGGGCGCCGCGCGGCACCCGGCGCTCCAGGCGCCGCAGCCAGGCCGGGCAACGCTCCCCCACGCCGCGGCCCGGGAGCAGCTCCCCTCGTCGGTACGCCGAAAGGTCCCCGCGCCGTGATCCATCCCGCCCAGGCCCGCCGGAGACAGCAACTCGCCCTCCCCATCGCCGCCCCGCGCGCTCCCGCCCGACCGCCCAGGCCCACCCAGATGTGGCTGCCGATCCGCGCCGAGCGCACTCCCGCCCCACCCCCGGCAGCTCGCGCCCAGCCCGCCATACCGTCCCCGGCCCGTCCGGCCCCGGTACCCCGGGCACGCCAGCTGGCGCTGCCCGTCCCCGCGGCACGGGTCCGGGTGCGCCCGCCGCGTCCCGTGCAGCTGCGGCTGCCCCTCGAACCACCCCGGAGGTAACTACGCATGAACCCACCCGACGAAGCCGGGGACGCCCCGTACGCCACCCGCATTCCCGCCGACATCTCACGCCCCGACCGCCTGCTGGGCCCCTTCACGGCCCGGCAGAGCGCGATCCTCGCCGTCGCCTCTCTCGTGCTGTACGGCGGCTGGTGGGCAACGCGTCCCTTCATGGCGCCGCTCACGTACGCGGCCCTGGTGGTCCCGATTACCGGTGCGGTGGCCGCGCTTGCGCTCGGCCGGCGGGAGGGCATCAGCCTGGACCGCTTCCTGCTCGCCGCCCTCCGGCACGCCCGCACCCCAAAACGCCGGGTGCACGCCCCCGAAGGAGTGCCGCCGCTGCCGGTCGTCGTCCCCGACCGCTGGGCCAAGGCGGCGGGGCCGCCTCCGGCCGCGATGCGCATGCCGTACGACGGCATCACCGCTGAGGGGGTGCTCGACCTGGGCGGCGAGGGGAAGGCGGCCGTGGCGACGTGCTCCACCGTCAACTTCGAGCTGCGCTCCGCGGCCGAACAGCAGGGCCTGACCGCCGCGTTCGCGCGCTGGCTCAACTCCCTGACCGGCCCCACCCAGCTGCTGGTGCGCTGCCACCGCATCGACCTCGCCCCACTCGCCGACACCCTGCAGCACGATGCCGCCGCACTGCCCCACCCCGCTCTGGAGCAGGCCGCCCGCGCCCACGCCGACTTCCTCGCCGACCTCGCCACCGGCGGCAACCTGCTCGGCCGGCAGATCGTGCTCATCGCCCGCGAAGACGCCGCAGCACACGGCGGACGGCACCCCGCGGGAACGGGCCGCGTCATCCAGCGCGTCCACGAAGCCACCCGAGCGCTCGGCGCTGCCGAGATCACCGTCACGCCCTTGGACGCCGAACAGAGCGCCGAGCTGGTGGGTGCGGCCTGCAACCCCGACACCCCCACCGCGCCCGAAGACGGATCGGAAGGTGACCCCGCATGACCCGGCTCTTCTCCGGCCGCCGCCGCACCGCTGCCGACATGCCGGTCGTCGACACCGCCCAGGTGCTGGAGGCGGCCGGCCCCGAGGCCGTAGAGGTGCATGCCCGCGCCCTCGCGGTCGGCGGACACCTGGCCACCACGCTGGTGGTCACCGGCTACCCGGCCGAGGTCACCGCGGGCTGGCTGGCCCCGCTGCTGAACTTTCCCGGCCACCTCGACATCGCCCTGCACATCGAACCCGTCCCCAACCCCATCGCCGCAGCCGGGCTGAAGAAACAGCGCGCCCGGCTGGAATCCGGCCGACGCACCGGCTTCGACAAGGGACGCCTGGACGATCCGGAGGTGGAGGCCGCCGCCGCGGACGCCGCCGACCTCGCCTACCGCATCGCAAGAGGCGAGGGAAAGCTCTTCCACGTCGCCCTGTACCTGACCGTGCACGCCGCAGACGAGGACACCCTCGCCGAACAGGCCGCCGCCGTCCGCGCGATCGCCGAATCGCTGCTCATGACCGTCGCCCCGACGACCTACCGGGCGCTGCCCGGCTGGCTGGCCACCCTCCCGCTCGGCATCGACACGCTCAAGATCCGCCGCACGTTCGACACCGCCGCGCTCGCCGCCTGCTTCCCCTTCACCAGCCCCGACCTGCCGATCAACACCGGCCCGGACGGCACGCCCGCCGGGGTGCTGTACGGGCTGAACGCGGTCTCCGGTGCTCCCGTGGTGTGGGACCGCTTCGCGCAGGACAACTACAACTCCATCACCCTGGCCCGCTCCGGCGCCGGCAAGTCCTACCTCGCCAAACTCGAGCTGCTGCGGCTGCTGTTCACCGGCACCACCGCCTCGGTGATCGACCCGGAGGACGAGTACGTCCGCCTCGCCGAAACCGTCGGCGGCCACGTCATCGCACTCGGCGCCGACGGCGTACGCCTCAACCCCTTCGACCTCCCACCAACGACAGGCGGCGAGGAGGACCTCCTCACGAGGCGCGTGCTGTTCCTGCACACGTTCCTCGCCGTCCTGCTCGGCAGCGACCTGACCGCCGCCGAGAAGGCCGTCCTGGACCGGGCGATCCTCGCCGCGTACGCACGCGCCGGGATCACCACCGACCCCCGCACCTGGCAGCGCACCCCACCCCAGCTCGCCGACCTCGCCGCCATCCTGGCCGAGGACGGCAGCCAGACCGCAGCAGATCTCGCCCACCAGCTCATCCCATACACCACCGGCTCCCACGCGCAGCTGTTCAACGGCCCCAGCACCGCCACCACCCAAGGCCACCTGGTGGTCTTCGCGCTCCGTCAGCTCCCGGACGAGGTCAAAGCCCCGGCGATGCTGCTGGCCCTGGACGCCATCTGGCGGCAGGTCAGCTCCCGTCCCCGCACCGGCCGCCACCTGGTGGTGGTCGACGAGGCGTGGCTGCTGATGCGGGACGGCGACGGGGCCCGGTTCCTGTTCCGGATGGCCAAGGCCGCCCGCAAGTACTGGACAGGGCTGGCCGTCGTCACCCAGGACGCCGACGATGTGCTCGCCTCTCCGCTGGGCCGGGCCATCGTCTCCAACGCGGCCACCCAGGTCCTGCTGCGCCAGGCCCCGCAGGCCATCGATGTGATCAGCGAGAACTTCCATCTCTGCCACGGCGAGCGGGAGTTCCTGCTCTCCGCGGCCCGCGGTGAGGCCCTGCTGCTCACCGGCGATCGCCGCCACAAGGTCGCCTTGATCAGCGTCGCAGCGCCCGGCGAACATGACGTGATCACCACGGACCCGGGCGAGCTCGCCGCCCAGCATCCGGCCGACGAAGCCCTCAACGCGGACAGCATGCCAGGCGAGGAACCCGTCGGCGAGGGGCGGTGGGAGTGGTGACGGCGTACCGGTTGCCGGCCGTTGCTCCGCCGGGCGGGCCGCTGGTGGACTTCCTCACCCACCCGGACACGTTCACCTCCACCGCGCTCCGGGCCGCCCTCGACTGGTGCACCGCGTCCGCACCCGTCCTGATCCCGCTCGTCCTCGTGTCCACATCCTGTGGATACAGTGCCCGGCGCTGGCTGCTGCGCTTGCGCCAGCAGCGCTTCGCCGACGGCGCTCGCTGCGTGGAAATCCTCGCCCCGCCCACCGTCGCCCCCAAGGGGGGTGAGGTGATGTGGGCGCAGCTCGCCGGGCTGCTGCGCCCGTGGTGGCGTCGCCTGACCACCGGCCAGCCCCACCTCGCCTTCGAATACACCTGGTCCCACACCGGCCTGCACATCCGGCTCTGGGTTCCCGGCACGGTGCCGCTGGGCCTGGTACGCCGCGCGGTGGAGGCCGCCTGGCCCGGCGCCCACACCCGCGTAACCGCACCCGTGCCGCTCCTCCCGAACGATCACATCGTCACCGCCGGACGGCTGCGCCCGGCCCGCCCCGACGTCCTGCCCCTGCGCTGTGACCACCCGGCCGACCCGCTGCGGGCGCTGCTCCAGGCGGCCACCGGCATGGCCGAGGACGAGACCGCGTGCGTACAGATCCTGGCCCGCCCCGCCACCGGCGTCGCGCTGCGCCGAGCCCGCCGCCAGGCCCGGCGGGTGAAGGCCGGACATGCCCCGGCCCGGCTGCCCGCCCTGGCCGCGCTCCTCCTGCACCGCGCCCAGCCGGCCGCCACCAGCAGGCAGGACCCCGAACACGGCGCCGCCGTACGCCAGATGGTCGCGAAACAGTCCGGCTCCCAGTGGCAGTGCACCCTCACCTACGCCGCCGCCTGCTCCCCCACAACAGAACGCGCCGAGGACGTGGCCCGCGGCCGGGCCCACGCGATCGCCTCCGCCTTCGGCCTGTACGCCGACCGCAACTACCTGGCCCGCACCCACCTGCGCCACCCCGAACCCCGCCTGAGCGCCCGGCAGTTCCCGCCCACCCGTCCCGCGCTGCTGTCGGTGCCGGAACTCGCCGCCCTCGCCCAACTGCCCCTGGACGCGGACGCCCCGGGCGTGCAGCGGGCCGGCGCCCGCTCCGTCCTGCCGCCCCCGCCAATCCCCGAACCCGCCCCCGGCAACGGGGTAAAGCCGCTGGGCCGCTCCGACACCGGCGCCCGCCGAGAGGTCGGACTCGCCGTCCCCGACGCCCGCCACCACCTCCATGTCATGGGCGCCACCGGCTCCGGCAAGTCCACCCTCATCGCGAACCTCGCCCTGGACGACGTACGCAACCACCGCGGCGTCATCGTCATCGACCCCAAGGGCGACCTGGTCACCGACCTCCTCGACCGCCTCCCCGACAGCTGCGCCGACCGACTCGTGCTCATCGACCCCGACGACCGTCACATCCCGCCCTGCCTGAACGTCCTGGACGGGACGGACATCGACGTCGTCGTCGACAACATCACCGGCATCTTCCGCCGGATCTTCACCGCCTTCTGGGGCCCCAGGACCGACGACGTGATGCGGGCGGCCTGCCTGACCCTCCTCAAACACCGCGACCGCACCCACCAGCTGGTCACCCTCGCCGACGTCCCCCGCCTGCTGGGCGAGTCCGCCTACCGGCTGCGCATCATCCCCGCCCTCAAAGACCCCGTACTGCGCGGCTTCTGGGCCTGGTACGAGTCGATGTCCGAACCCTCCCGCGCCGCGGTCATCGGCCCGGTGATGAACAAGCTGCGCGCCTTCCTGCTGCGCGACTTCGCCCGCCGCGCC
>NZ_BAAASJ010000124.1:0-5001 GCF_039532825.1 Streptomyces vastus | reverse complement strand
TCGCCGCCGGCCCCTCCACCTTCGACCTCACCAGCGTCCTCGACGGCGGCATCCTGCTGGCCCGCCTCCCCAAAGGAGCGCTCGGCGAAGAGACCGCCCGGCTGCTCGGCTCGTTCATCGTCGCCGGCACCTGGCAGGCCGCCGCCGCCCGCGCCCGCACCCCCGAACACGCCCGCATCGACGCCACGCTGAGCATCGACGAGGCCCACAACTTCCTCACCCTCCCGTACCCGCTGGAGGACATGCTCGCCGAGGCCCGCGGCTACCGCCTGTCCCTGCTGCTGGCCCACCAGCACCTCGCCCAGCTGCCCCGCGACCTGCGCGAAGGCATCTCCGCCAACGCCCGCAACAAAATCTTCTTCAACGCCTCCCCCGAAGACGCCACTTCGCTGGAGCGCCACACCCTGCCCACCCTGGCCGCGCACGACCTCGCCCACCTCGGCCCCTACCAGGCCGCCGCCCACCTCCTGACCGGCGGCGCGGAATCGGCCGCGTTCACCCTCACCACCCGCCCCCTGCCGCCCGCCGTGCCCGGCCGCGCCACGGACCTGCGCGCGGCAGCCGCCTCCCGCACCGGCCCCCGCCCGGCCACCCGGCCCTGACCCAGATCCCCCGCACCCCTGCCGTCAGCGCAACCACACGCCTCCGGTGGAGAACTTGTCATGCCCGCACTCCCCCGCCCGGCCTTCGGCCCCGGCTCCCGCTACACCGCCCGCGCCGCCCTCACCCGCCCCAGGCCCGCCCGGCCGGCGGACGTGGCCACCCTCGCCCGCCGCCTCACCGACCGCGACCTGTGGCTCGTGCGCATGCTGCACGAGCACCGGGTGCTCACCACCCACCAGATCACCCGCCTGGCCTTCACCTCGCTGCGCTCCGCCCAGCGCCGCCTGCGCACTCTGCACCAGCACGCCGTCCTCGACTCCTTCCGCCCGCTGACCGCATCGGGCTCGGCTCCCGAGCACTACACCCTCGGCCCCGCCGGTGCCGCCCTGCTCGCCGCCCACGCCGGACTCGACGTCGCGGCTCTCGGATGGCGCCCGACCGCGACCGGCCGTATCGCCTACTCCCCCTCCCTCGGCCACGACCTGGGCGTCAACGAGCTGCTCACCCACCTCGCCGCCCGCGCCCACACCCGCCCCGAGGCCCAGCTCGCGCTCTGGCTCTCGGAACGATCCGCCGCACGCCGCTGGGGCGACATCATCCGCCCCGACGCCTACGCTCACTACCGCGACGACGGCCACCTGCTGCCGTTCTTCCTCGAATACGACACCGGCAGCCAGCCCCTGCCCCGCGTCGAGGCCAAACTCGCCGCCTACGCCGCCTTCACCCTCGCCACCAGCACCAGCCCGGCCCTGCTCATCCACACCCGCACCGCCTCCCGCGACCAGGCCCTGCGCCACCGCCTCACCGGCGCCGCGCGCGAGCTGGGCCTGCGGGTGGCGACCTCGTCGGCGGACTTCACCACCACCAACCCGTGGGGCCCGTGGTGGGCGCCCCTGGAGCCCGGCGCCCGCCGCACCACGCTCACCCACCTCGCCGCCCACTGGCCCGGCCTGGCCCCGGCCGCCGGCCTGGAGCCGACCGACGCCGACACCGCCCTCACCCTCCCCGTGCCCCCACTACCACCCACCCCCACCCCAGGGGCCACTTCATGAGTTCCCTGCTCGCCAAATCGGTCGGCGGCATCGGGTGCACGGTCATCGCCCTGCCGCTGCTCGTCGCCCTCACCCTCGCCGCCGCACTCGGCAGCGGCAGCGGGATGTCCGGCGGCAACTCGGCGGCCCCGAGCAAGCACGCCCTGGCCGACATCCCCGCCCGCCTGCTCGCCCTCTACCAGCGCGCCGCCCCCGAATGCCCGGGCCTGTCCTGGACCATCCTGGCCGCGATCGGCAAGGTCGAGACCGACCACGCACGCCACCCCACCATGCGCTCCCCGGCGGGCGCCGTGGGGCCGATGCAGTTCCTGCCCTCCACCTTCAAGGCGTACGCGTATCCCGTACCGCCCGGCGGAAAGAAGCCACCCACCCCCTGGGACCCGGTCGACGCCGTCCACGCCGCAGCCCGGCTGCTGTGCGCCAACGGCGCCCGCAACGGCAAGAACCTGCGGCGGGCCATCTGGCACTACAACCACTCCGACGCCTACGTCACCCAAGTCCTCACGATCGCCGACCGGTACGCGGCCGCCGCAGCCACCCCACAGGGCGCTGCCGCCAAGGCGGTTGCCTTCGCCCGCGCCCAGCTCGGCACCCCGTACGTGTGGGGCGGCGACGGCCCGGCCGAGGGCGGCTTCGACTGCTCCGGCCTCACCCAGGCCGCCTACAACGCCGCCGACATCCCCATCCCCCGCATCGCCCAGGCCCAGTACCACCACGGCCCCCGCCTCCCGAAGGGCGCCCAACTGGCCCCAGGCGACCTGCTGTTCTTCGGCACCAGCCCCCGCAGCATCGCCCACGTCTCGCTCTACACCGGCCACGGGCAGGCCATCGACGCACCCCGCCCCGGCGCCGTGGTCCGCGAAGGCCCCGCGAACACCGACACCCCCTCCTTCCAAGGCGCGACCAGGCCGGCGGTGCCAGGCGGTGGTGTCCGGTGAAGCAGATCGCCGCGATCGAGGCCGTCGGCCTGCTCAGGACCATGACCCGCGTGCTGTGCGTGGTCGGCATCCTGGCCCTGGTCTTCACCACCGTCAACGTCACCCGCTTCGCCACCAGCCGCGGCGTCCCCCTCCCCATCGCCATCCTCCTCGACCCGATGATCGGCACCGCGCTGGCCGGCGTCTTGTATGTCGACGCCCGTCTGGCCGCCTGGGGTATCCGCCCACCGGCCTGGTCGACCGCACTGCGCTGGGGCGCCGGCTGTACCGCCGCCCTGATGAACGCCTGGGAATCGCTGTGGCCCGACGGACAGATCGGCTGGCCCCGCAGAGCCGATCCGGCAGCCGTACTGCTGCACCTGACCCCGGCGCTGCTCCTGATCGCCCTGACGGAGACGATCGCCGCCTACCGAAGAACCGTCACCGACCTCCTGGACAAGATCGGCCCCGCCGATTCCACCGCACCCCGAACGGCTGGGGAGCACACCGATCCGGACGCCACCGATCGCGATCCGCTCAACTCCCGCCTCTCAGGGGGTCGTCCGGATCCCGGTCCCGCCTCATCCCGCACCCCCGGTTACACCCGCGTCGGCCAGGACAGAACCCATATGGCCGACAGCACGCCCGACGACCGCCCCGTGGGACCCGGCCCCCGACCGGTCGGCGACCTGGCGACCGACGCCGACGTGTGGCCGCGCGCCGTGGCCCTGGACGACGCAGCCCGCGCCGCGACGGGGAAACCGGTAAGCATCTGGCGGCTGCGCACCGATCTGCGCATCGGCCCTCGGCGCGCCCGCCAGCTACGCGAGCAACTCCTGGCCCGCCGCCCCGACCCGCCGCTCCCGATCGGCTGAACCGCCCTCGTCCGCCGCCCGATCCGCCCCACCGGATCCGGGATTCGGAATCTGACGACGCCCCCTTCGCCGATCGACCCGGCACCCCCTCATCCCGCAGTCGCCCGCAACCGTGACGCCCCTCTGAGCTGACCCAATCGGGAAACGATCGGGCCGCTTGACTTCCCTCGCCGAGCGAGCGTCCATGGTCGTGGCCGACGACCCGAGCGGGCTCACGGACCACCGTCAACCCGCTCGCGCCACGGCCCTGTTCGCCCGGGAGAACCGCGATGCGCACGCGCCCGACGAACCCTGCGGACCGCCCACACGGACCCGCACCCCGGCCGGGGACCTCAACCACGACATCCACACGGAACGAGGTTCCCTCATGTCCGACACCACGACCGACGGCACCCGTACACGCCACGCCGCCCCCGCCCCCGAGCCGCTCGCCCAGCTGACCGGCGCACCCGCCGCGATCTACACCGAACTGACCGGCCTCACCGAAAGCGCCACCGCCGCCGAACTCGCCCTCGCCGCCGGCCTGGGCCGCTCCACCACCGGAAAGGCCCTGACCACCCTGGAAGAGCACGGCCTGGCCGTACGCACCCCCGGCGGCCACGACGGCCCCCGCCGCGCCCCCGACCACTGGCGCGCCGCACCCACCCCCGAGACCAACGGCGATGCCCCCCGCAGTCATGAACCCGCCGACACCCAGCCGGAATCCCCCGACACGGACAGCCCGGAGCCGATCGAAAACAGCACGGCCGATGAGGATGCACCCGCCGACGAGGCCGCACCCGCCGACGGCACCATGGACGCCCCCACCGCCCCGGCAACCGAGGCGCCGCAGGACGCCGAACACAGCGAGGGCGACGACACCGGCGAGAACGAGCCGCCCACGGACGGCTCCAGCGACGGCTCGAAGAACGAAGACCCCCCTGCCCCGCAGACAGGCGCCGGGCGGCAGACGACGCCGACGGAAGCGATCATCCTGCCGGGTGAGAAGAAGCGGCTCGCGCCCGGAGCACTACGGCACATGGTCATCGACCACCTCGAGGCGCATCCCTGTGAGGCGTTCACCGCCACCAAGATCAGCCGCGTGATCGAGAAGTCCTCGGGCGCCATCGCCAACGCACTGGTCACCCTCGCCCGGCAGGGCATCGCCGAGCAGGTGAGCGACAAGCCGCGCACCTACCGTCTGGCGGCGCCGGAGGGCAACTGATAGCTGACCGGCCATAGCGAACCGGGCTGGTTCCCACGGGGGTTGGGAACCAGCCCGGCTGCTGTGCGAGTGTTCCACACCAAGCGTGTGAAGGCCGGGAGGCCGGGGGTCTGTGGCTGGCTCAGCGCGGTCGCGGCTGTGCTGTCGGCGGCCATCGCTGTGTGTATGGCATGCCCGGCAGCAATCACTGCTGACGAACCGAGGTCAGCCTTCGGCGGCCTGCGGAAAGGACGGAATCGCTCCCAGAGAAAGCGCGTCAGATACGTGCTTCAGGCAGGCCGCGAGATCGTCACAAGCCACTTCAGCCGCTTGCTTGGCCTTGCCAGGCAAGCGCAGCCGACGGACACGCT
>NZ_BAAASJ010000123.1:0-13233 GCF_039532825.1 Streptomyces vastus | reverse complement strand
GGCATCCGCCACCAGGACCGGCGGCGCAAGGCGCCAGGTGGCCAGTTCGTCCAGGGCGTCCAGTGCCAGCCGCCACTTCTCCCGGTGCCCGACGTCCTTGAGGACGCCGGTCCGTCGGCGCCGGACGGTGTCATCCGCCCACTCCTGGGGCAGGAACAGCCGCCAGTTCAGCGGGCACGAGGCGGTGTCGGAGACCGCGTGCACGCTGACCGCGACCTGGCAGTTGGCCTGCTTACCCAAAGCGCCGCAGTACTGGGGAGCGACCGCCACCGACATCCTTCCGTCCTTGGGGAACGACACGTCATCGACCGCCCAGGCGTCCGGGCCGATTCTCGGCACCATCCGCTCACAGATGCGCCGACGCACCGGCACCGGATCCCAGGTGGACTGGTTCACGAACTGCTGCAGGTTCTGCTCGTTGCCGTCCGGCAGCCGCTCCGCCATGGCCTGGATGGACTTGCGGCGACCGTCCATCATCAGTCCCCGCAGATAGCAGTCGCCCTTCGCCCGCTGGTCCTTCCGCGGCACCGAGGCGAACACATCCGCAACGAATAACGCCAACTTCGCCCGAACACGATTGACTTCATGTGCGTCCACTCACTCAGCATGCCCCTGAAGACGGTCGACACACAGACCTAACGGAGTCCTACTAGTGCCGTATCAAGCAACGTTCGCCCTGTTGTTGTCCTGCGCCATTGAACCTCAGGGGAGGAAGAGTCGCTGCTGTGCTGCTGTTAGAGTCCCGGACCGACGAAGGGGGGCCGCTCGTGGCCAAGGTCAACATCAGTCTCGATGCCGAACTGGTAGTGGAAGTGATGGTCCTGGCCGGGGTCGGCTCGCCCCAGGACGCCGTCGAGGCGGTCGTGCGCGACTACGTCGCCCGTGGACACCGCACCGAGGCGCGCACCGAGCTCAAAGAGCAGAGCCTGCGCGAGGTCGAGGTCAAACCGCAGGAGCCTCAAGGCTGACTACTGTGATCGCGTGACGTTGCTGCAGCTCCGTTGGCACGCACCTGGCCGACTGTGGCGAAACCGCCACGGAGACGACCGGCGCCCACGAGTCGTTGTTGACAGGGCGAACGTTGCTTGATGCGGCACTAGTTTCCTCCACAGTGCTGCGGCGGGCAGCTTGCCCAGGCCCTGAAAGATGAATTCGATGACGGGGTTCTTGACGGCGTCCGGAGTGTCCTGCAAAACGGCCGTCACTGCTTTGAGTATGGCCTCGATGTCCGGGTTCTTGCCGCGAGTGATGGCCGACAGTGTGGCGAGGGCGAGGTCTTTGTGGACCTCGTCAGGGTCGGTGATCACCGGCATGTTGTGCGGGCCCGCGACCAGCGGGCGCAGGGCGAGCAGGGGCCACTGGGGAGGCCCGAAGGTGACCGGGCGCGCTGCCCACTCGGCGGTCGCCCGGTCCTGGCAGACGACCAGCAGCATCGGCTGCAGCCGGTATTTCGTGAGCAGGTACGAGGCGTAGTACGCCCAGCTCGCGGGCTTGTGCGAGTCCTTCTTGCCCTGGGCCTCGACGGCGAGGAGCAGCGGCTCCTCGTCCTCCGTCTCCAGCCGCAGCAACGTGTCGACGCGGCGTTCCAGCGGGCGGGTCTCGGTGAGGTCGGTCGGCAGGATCGTGACCGAGGTGGGAGGGGCGAAGCACAAGCGGGCGCAGGGTGAGGGCAGCCCACCACCGAGGGCCGATGGGCACGGGCTGGGCGGCCCACTCGGCTGTGGCCCGGTCCTGGCAGACGACCAGCAACACGGGCGGGGTCTTGTACTTCGTATAGAGGAAGGACAGGTAGTAGGCCCAGCTGGCGGGTTTGTTCGGGTCCTTCGCACTCTGTGCTGCGACGGCCAGCAGCATCGGGTCGGCGCCGTCGAAGCGCAGGAGTGTGTCGACGCGGCGCTCGACAGGCTGAATCTCGGTGAGATCAGTCGGCAGAACCGTGACAGACGTGGGCTGGATGAACGGGAGGCCGAGGACCTTGGAGACGCCGGTGAACAGGCCGGGGTACTCCTGGAAGATGCGGTGCATCGCCTCGTGGGGCGAGTTGACCATGAGGGTTCCCTGCGAGCGGGGCGGACGGAAAGCTAATGGAAGTCATCTTTGGCACATGCCATAGGCAAGTTCTTTAGCGAGCGTAAGGCCACAACACGCCCTGAAAGAGGCTTAGTTGGTGATGTTCACCCGCAGGGGTGAGCCTGCGGCGTTCCGTCAGACGGCCGTGAGAGCGGGTGGCCGGGCCTGGCAGTTGCGGCAGTGGGTGCCGGGTTCGGGGGAGCGGAAGGCGGTGTCGCAGCCGTCGCAGTTGCGGAGGGGGTGTCTGGCGGGCGGGGGTGGTTCGGGGGTGCGGTACGGCGGGAGGGGCGGGAGCTGGGCTGCGAGGCGGTGGGCCAGGAGGGCGGCCGGGCGGCGTAGGGGCTCGGGTGGCAGGTCGGTGGTCAGGGCGTGGCGTACGGCGGTGGGGGTGAGGTCGCGTTCCAGCCAGGCGGCGACGCCGGGGGCGAGGTGTTCGGCGTCGGTGGCGGAGAGGAGGAGGCGGGGGTCTTCGCGGCGGAGGCCGGCGAGGACGTCGATGGCCGTCTGGAGGAGGGCCGGGGCGGCGTACGCGGGCTTCGGTACGGCGGGGAGGGCGCGGCGTGGGGGCTTCTTCCGCTGCTCGGCCGCCCGCCGGGCCGGAGGCTTGGCCGGGGGTTCGGGTGCGTCGTCGGTCGGGTCCCCGTGCCGGCCCGGCTGGTTGCAGGAGACCGTGCGGGTGACGATCCGGCCGTTCTCCGTGCGTTCGCGGGTGCGGCGCAGGTAGCCGTGGGTCTCCAACTCGCGTAGGGCGGCGGCGATGCGGGTCGGGCCCTCGGGGAAGCGGGTGGCGAGGGTCTTGATATCGGCGCGGGCGCCGGTGGGGAGCGACTGGATGTGCACGCCGAGTCCGATGGCCAGCGCGGACAGTTCCGGGTGCTGGGCGAGGTGATTGCCGATCACCGTGAAGCGGGTGGTGTGGCGGGAGTTGTCGTGGATCACGCCGCCCGCGTGGGTGTTCCGG
The DNA here is from genome assembly GCF_039532825.1 of Streptomyces vastus. Lineage (NCBI taxonomy): Bacteria > Bacillati > Actinomycetota > Actinomycetes > Kitasatosporales > Streptomycetaceae > Streptomyces > Streptomyces vastus. Next base: position 10,202 of record NZ_BAAASJ010000123.1, on the reverse strand, counting down.
CGCGGGTGGTTTTTGCCCGTCGTACGGGTCTGGGCGTGCGCGTGCACGCTAGGGTTCTGCGTATCCATCAGGAAGGGGCCTTGTCTTCCTTGGTGGTCAGGCCCTCGCACTGGGATTGCCGTCCCGGCGGGGGCCGTCGCATGTCTGCTGTTGTCGCGCTGAGCGTAGATCAGGCAACCCATGCCAAAGCCAGCCGAGTTGGCGATGTTCACTCGCGCGAGTGAGCGCGGGCCGTGGGAGGGAGGGGTGGGGCTTGGTGAGGTTTCTTTCCCTCTCGCGGTTCTTTGGGAAGAGCGCCAGATCCACCGGAGCACACGGCGTCAGGCTCCGGTGAGTGCGGTGCCAGGTCGAGTTCCGCCCATACGGTTTTGCGGGGGACGGGGCCCAGTTCGACGCCCCAGCGGTCCGCGAGGGTTTCGACCAGGAGCAAGCCGCGTCCGGACTCGGTGTCGGGGGACGGGACTTGAAGGTCCGGGAGGTTGTCACCGCGTGTGTCGGTCACCTCGATGCGGAGGGTTTCGCCGCGGGCCAGGAGCGCGAGGCGGAAGTCCCGGCCGGTAACGCGGCCGTGGGTGGCGGCGTTCGCGGCGAGTTCGGCGACCACGTGGGCTGCTCTGTCGGGGACTCCGTACGGCAGGTCCCAGGTGCGCAGCCACTCGGTGGCGAGGAGGCGGGCGAGGCGGGCGCCGCGTGGGGTGGGGGACAGCAGGACGCTGAAGTGGCGGGCGGGGGCGTGGAGTTGGGTGGCGTTTTCCTTGTTCACATCACTGAGCGTGGCGGTGCATGTTTACCGTGAACAGTGACGATGTCGATGCGTACGGTGACTGTCCGGAGCTTGTCCACTGCTGTCCGGGCCGTCGGAACCGGCCGTAGGGGTACGGGCGTTGCGGCACGGAGGTACGACGGAGGGGTGCGGTATGTCGGTGGACGGCGAGGTACGTCGGCTCAAGAGCGAGGAGGACGAGCCGGGTTGGGAGGTGGACCCGGACGACGACTGGGGTGTGGCAGTCATCGCGACCGTGGGGCGGCAGTTGAAGCTGCGGCGGGAGGCAGTGGGAATGCGGGCCGCCGAGTTCGGGGCGGCGGTGGGGTATGGGGAGGACCTCGTCTACAAGATCGAGGGAGGGAAGCGGATCCCTCGGGGCGAGTATCTGGACAGTGCGGACGAGGTGTTGGACGCGAATGGGCTGATCTCGGCGATGAAGGAGGATGTGGCGAAGGTCCGGTATCCGAAAAAGGTTCGGGATCTGGCCAAGTTGGAGGCACAGGCGGTCGAAATCCTCTCGTACGCCAACCACAACCTGCACGGCTTGCTGCAGACCGAGGAGTACGCGAGGGCGCTGTTGAAGACGCGGCGCCCCTCGCTCTCGGAAGACGAACTGGAGCGCGCGGTGGCCGCGCGTATGGCCCGGAAAGGGATCTACGAAGGCTCATCGGCTCCTGAGCTCAGCTTCGTGCAGGAAGAGGTGACGCTGAGGCGCCCTGTTCGGAGGCAAGATGGTGAGACGTAGGCAGTTCGAACGCCTCCTGGAGCTGGCGCAGTTGCGGAACGTCGAAATTCAGGTGATGCCGATGGACCGCTGGGACCACCCTGGTACGGGAGGACGGATCCAGGTGCTGAAGTTCGGGGACGGAACGGCGGTTGGGCGCATGGACGACGAGTTCGGCGGCCGCCCCGTCTCCGACTTGAGGCAGCTGAGGATCCTCGAACTGCGCTATGGCATCATCCGAGCCGAGGCTCTGACCGCACGGGAGTCACTGGGCTTCATCGAACACCTGCTGGGAGAGACATGATCCGCAAGGCCTCTGCCGGAGACACTTCCGAGCTGGCGTGGTTCAAGAGCAGCTACAGCGACAGCAGCAACCCGAACGACTGCGTCGAAGTGGCGCTGGACTGGTTCAAGAGCAGCTACAGCAGCGGCACTGAAGGCGACTCCTGCGTCGAACTCGCCAGCACCCCCGGGACTATCCACGTCCGCGACTCCAAGAACATCGAAGGCCCCCAGCTGGCGCTGGCGCCGGCCGCGTGGGCGGACTTCGTCGCGTACGCCTCAGGAAGCTGATCCTTCGAACGCAAGGGCCCGGTTACGTCGTACGACGTAACCGGGCCCTTGCGCTGGTTACTCGGCTGCGCCGCCGAAGCGCTCCTTGTAGGCCGCCAGGTCGTCGTCCGTGATCTTGGCGAAGAGGACCGGGGGCACGGCGAAGGGGGTGCCCGCCGGGACGGCGGTCAAGGCGTGGGCCTCCTCCGGACTGACCCACACCGCTGTGTCGTCCGGCAGCGTGAAGGCCGAGCGCATTGCCTTTGCCGAAGCCGGGATGAAGGGCTCGGAGACCACCGCGTAGAGGTGGATGAGGTTCATGGCCGTGCGGAGGGTCAGGGCCGCGCCCTCCGGGTTGGTCTTGATCTCCAGCCAGGGGGCCTTCTCCTCGAGGTACGAGTTGCCGGCCGACCAGAGCGCGCGCAGGGCCGCCGCCGCCTTGCGGAACTGGATGGCCTCCATCTGCTCCTCGTACTCCGCGAGGAGGCGGGCGATCTCCTGGCCCAGCTTGGCCTCCGCCTCGCCGGGCTCGCCGCCCGCGGGGACGTCGTCTCCGAAGCGCTTGCGGGAGAAGGACAGGACGCGGTTGACGAAGTTGCCCAGCGTGTCCGCCAGGTCCTTGTTCACCGTGGCCGTGAAGTGCTCCCAGGTGAACGACGCGTCGTCCGACTCGGGGGCGTTCGCCATCATGAAGTAGCGCCAGTAGTCGGCGGGCAGGATCTCCAGCGCGTCGTGTGTGAAGACGCCGCGCTGCTGCGAGGTGGAGAACTTGCCGCCGTAGTAGTTCAGCCAGTTGAAGGCCTTGATGACGTCGACCTTCTTCCACGGGGCGCGGGTGCCCAGCAGGGTCGCCGGGAACATCACGCTGTGGAAGGGGACGTTGTCCTTGCCCATGAACTGCGTGTAGCGGACGTCGGCCTCCGACTCCCACCACCACGAGCGCCAGTCACGGTTCTCCGGGTCCTTGTCCGCCCACTCCTTCGTCGCGCCGATGTACTCGATCGGGGCGTCGAACCATACGTAGAAGACCTTGCCCTCGGCCGCCAGGTCCGGCCAGGTATCGGCCGGGACCGGCACGCCCCAGTCCAGGTCACGGGTGATCGCGCGGTCGTGCAGGCCCTCTGTCAGCCACTTGCGGGCGATGGAGGAGGCCAGCACCGGCCAGCTGTCGGCGCGCTCGTCGACCCAGGCCTCGACCTCGCCGGCCAGCGCCGACTGGAGGAGGAAGAGGTGCTTGGTCTCGCGGATCTCCAGGTCGCTGCTGCCGCTGATCGCCGAGCGTGGCTCGATGAGGTCGGTCGGGTCCAGTACGCGGGTGCAGTTCTCGCACTGGTCTCCGCGGGCCTTGTCGTAGCCGCAGTGCGGGCAGGTGCCGATGATGTAGCGGTCAGGGAGGAAGCGGCCGTCGGCGTTCGAGTACACCTGGCGGATGGCCCGCTCCTCGATGAAGCCGTTCGCCTTCAGCTCGCGGGCGATCTCCTGCGTGATGTCGCGGTTCTGCGGGGAGGAGCTGCGGCCGAAGTAGTCGAAGGCCAGCTGGAAGCCGTCGTAGATCGCCTTCTGCTGGTCGTGCGCCTGTGCGCAGAACTCGTCGACCGGGATGCCCTGCTCCTTGGCCGCCAGTTCGGCCGGGGTGCCGTGCTCGTCGGTCGCGCAGATGTAGAGGACGTCGTGGCCGCGCTGGCGGAGGTAGCGGGAGTACACGTCCGCCGGGAGCATGGACCCCACCATGTTGCCCAGGTGCTTGATCCCGTTGATGTACGGAAGGGCGCTGGTGATGAGGTGTCGAGCCATCGGGGGCTGCTCCCAAGTCGCTACAGAGGGTGACGACGGTGACTGTGAGGTCTTCGGGGTCGTCTATGGAACCTTGAAATCGTAGCTGACATGGGTGGGCCGCCCGCCTCCCGTTTTCACGGTGGGAAGCGGACGGCCTGGGTGGTGCGGGTGGGTGGTGCCGGGTGGGCTTCCGTCGGTTACGGGCGCCAGTTCGCCAGTACGCCCTCGTAGAGCTCCTGGTCGGTCAGCTCGCGCGGGGTTTCGCCGGCCAGGAAGTGGGCCGTGTTGTCCGTCTTGAGCTTGCGGAGGTAGTCGAAGGCCTTGTTCTCCGGGTCACCGAAGGCGACGAAGGAGAAGAAGACGGCGGGGTACTTCTTCGCCGCATCCGTGAGGGACTGGGTGGCGGGGGTCCTGGCGTCCGGGGCGCCGTCCGTCTGGAAGATCACGAGGGCGGGGTCCTTGGTGCCGGACTTCTCGTAGTGGCCCATGACCTCCTCTACCGCCGTGTGGTAGCTGGTACGGCCCATGCGGCCGAGCCCTGCATGCAGGTCGTCGATCTTGTTCTCGTGGTCGGTGACGGTGAGTTCGCCGGTGCCGTCGAGTTCCGTGGAGAAGAAGACGACGTGGACCTTCGCCTCGGGGTCGAGGTGGGCGGCGAGAGCCAGGGCCTGCTCGCCGAGGGCCTGGGCGGAGCCGTCCTTGTAGTACGGGCGCATGGAGGCGGAGCGGTCCAGCACGAGGTAGACCTTGGCGGTCGTGCCGGTGAGGTTGTGGGCGGCGAGGGTTTCGCGGGCGGCGTTGTAGGCGGTTAGGAGGGTGGCAGGGATGGCCTCGGCTTCGCCTTCGGCCTTGTCTTTCCCACCCGCACCACCCGTGGCGCTTTCGTTGTCCGGTGCGGGTGGCCCCTGTGGGGCCTGATCGCCGTCGGCGGCTGCGGGTTCGTCTGCCTGGGCGGCGACGGGAGCCACCTCGGCGGCGGCAGGCTCCGGCTCGGGCGCCGGGCTGACCTCTGCGACGACATTCTCGGGCGCGGCCGCGGGTTCCGGGGTCGCCTCGGCGGCGACGGGCTCAGGCTTGGACTCGGCTTCCGGAGCCACCTCGGCGGCGGCCGGCTCCGACTCCGGTTCCGGCTCGGGAGCGGGTGCCTGGATCGCCTCGGCGGCGGGCGCCTCCTCGGCTTCCGGAGCCGGCTCGGCCACGACGGCCTCCGGCTCGGGCGCGACGGGCTCGGGCTCCGGCTCGACGACCGGCTCCGGCTCAGCCGCCGCAGGCGTCTGCTTGGGGGCCGCTTCCACCACCGGCTCCTCAGCGGCAGCCACAACTTCGGGCTCCGCCTCTGCCAACGGGGCCGTCTCCGCAACAGGCTCTGCCTCAGGCTTGGCCGCAACAGGCTCCGGCTCCACCCCAGGCTTGGCCGCCGCAGGCTCCGGCTCGGGCGCCGCAGGCTGGGGATCCGGCTCAGCCGAACCCTCCTGCTCTCGCGCCGCAGGTACCGGTACCGAAACGTTGTCGAACGCCGCCGACACCAGGTCATCCACAGCGGAGCCCTTGGGCTCAGCCGCCGGCGCCGGTGCCGGCACCGAAGCCTTCGGCTCGGGAGCCGTCTGTTCAGCCGCCGGTGCCTCCGCCTCGGGAGCCGTCCGTTCAGCCGCCGGAGGCGTCGGCTCGGGAGCCGTCCGCTCCGACGCCGGAGTCACCGGTTCAGCCGCCGTAGGCGCCGGTGCCGGCTCTGCAGCTGGAGCCGGCACCGAAGCCGAAGCCCCCTGCTCAGCTGCCGCAGGCACATCGGCACCCTCGGACGTACGCCCCTTGCGTGACTTTCCGAATGCGTTTCGCAGGAGGTTGAGAATGCCCATGAGCGCAACCCTTCGCATGAGTTGTTTCCGTCAATCCCTGGCCAGGACGGACACGTAAGGTTAGCCGCCAGGTTTGAAGATCTACTTCAGACCCGGAACTCGATCGGGCCTCGACCAGATCTCAACTTGAACCGCCGACGTCAGCGCACGGTCAACACCGGCGCCAACGCCCGTTCAACTCCCCCAGATTCATTCTGTGTTCACCTTTCGGCAGTGTTGCCGAACGCGCGTGCCCCTAGCGTCACGCCCGACCCAGGAAATATTGGGAGGGACCGTGCGCAACCTGCTGCCACTGATCGGCTCGACCGGCTCGCACCCCGGTGGCCGTTCGGCGATGACTTGTAGATTCCGGTGTGGTGACGCCTGCTTCCACGAGGTGCCCAACACCACCACCAACGAGTACGTCGGCGATGTCATCGCCGGTGCGCTCAGCCGCCGTTCCATGATGCGGGCCGCCGCCGTGGTGACGGTCGCGTCGGCAGCCGGGGGTGCGGTCATCGGCGCCGGCGCCCCGGAGGCCGCCGCGCAGACCGGCGAGGGCGCGGCCCCCGCTGCGTACGAGAAGGGCAACGGCAAGGGGGCGCGCGGCCTGAGGTTCACGCCTGTCGCGCCGAACACCGCCGACACCGTGACCATCCCGGAGGGCTACGCCCAGAACGTGGTCATCCGCTGGGGCGAGCCCATCCTCCGCGGCGCCCCCGCCTTCGACCCGGACAAGCAGAGCGCCAAGGCGCAGGCGGGCCAGTTCGGCTACAACTGCGACTACCTCGGCCTGCTCCCGCTGCCGGAGCGCGGCCGTCAGCTGCTCGTGGCGAACCACGAGTACACCGACGAGATCCTGATGTTCAAGGGCTACGACGACGCCGCGCCCACCCGCGAGCAGGTCGAGATCGCCTGGGCTGCGCACGGCCTGTCCGTCGTCGTGGTGGAGGAGGACCGCAAGAGCGGCAAGCTCACCGCCATTCCCCGCCACCCCCTCAACCGGCGCGTCACCGCGACCACCGAGTTCAAGGTCAGCGGTCCGGCCGCCGGGTCCGACCTTCTCAAGACCTCCGCCGACCCGACCGGCACGAAGGTCCTCGGCACGCTCAACAACTGTGCGGGCGGCCAGACCCCCTGGGGCACGACGCTGCACGGCGAGGAGAACTTCAACCAGTACTTCGCCAACAGCAGCCGGGCGACGGACAAGCGCTACGGCATCGGCACCGCCGCCTCCGAGCGCAAGTGGGAGCTGTTCGACAAGCGGTTCGACGTGGCCAAGGAGCCGAACGAGGCCCACCGCTTCGGCTACGTCGTCGAGCTCGACCCGTACGACCCCACCTCCACGCCCCGCAAGCGCACCGCACTCGGCCGCTTCAAGCACGAGGGCGCGACCGTCCGCCTTACGCAGGACGGCCGTCCGGTCGTCTACACCGGCGACGACGAGCGCTTCGACTACTTCTACAAGTTCGTCGGCAGCAAGCGGATGGCCCACGGCCACAGCCGCCAGGCCCGCGAGCACAATCTGACGCTCCTCGACGAGGGCACGCTGTACGTCGCCAAGCTCACCGGCGACTCCCCGGCGATCGAGATCGACGGCACGGGCAAGCTGCCCAGCGACGGCGAGTTCGACGGCAGCGGTACGTGGATCCCGCTGGCCACCGCCACCGCGAAGGGTGCCGTCTCGCACGTCGAGGGCATGACCGCCGAGGAGGTCTTCGTCTTCACGCGCCTCGCCGGTGACAAGGCCGGCGCCACGAAGATGGACCGGCCCGAGGACATCGAGCCGAACCCGCACACCGGCAAGGTGTACGTCGCCCTCACCAACAACTCCAACCGCGGTGTCGGTACGAACGCCAAGGCGGACGAGGCCAACCCGCGCAACGCCAACAAGCACGGCCACGTCCTGGAGCTCACCGAGCGCTGGAACCGCCCGGAGAGCACGAGCTTCGCCTGGTCGCTGTTCCTCGTCGCGGGCGACCCGAAGGACCCGGCGACCTACTTCGCGGGCTTCCCGAAGGACAAGGTCAGCCCGATCTCCTGCCCGGACAACGTGGCCTTCGACCGGTACGGCAACCTGTGGATCTCCACCGACGGCGCCCAGCTCGGCTACCACGACGGTCTGTTCGGCGTAGCTACGCGCGGCGACCGGCGCGGTGAGCTGAAGCAGTTCCTGACCATGCCGAAGGGCGCGGAGACCTGCGGCCCGATCGTCCAGGACCGCCGCGTCCTGGTCGCGGTCCAGCACCCGGGCGAGATCGACGGCGCCACCGTCGAGGACCCCGCGAGCACCTGGCCCGACGGCCCGGGCACGTACGTCCGCCCGTCCGTGGTCGCGGTGCATCGCAAGGACGGCCGCGACATCGGTGTCTGAGCGCGGCGTCAGGTTCTGACGCGTACGTGCGTGGGGCGTCCCTCTCCGGAGGGGCGCCCCTCTTTTTCGGCTTTCCCGGTTTTCTCGGCTTTCCCGGTCCTTTCCAGCCACTTCCGATACCCGGGCGCCTGCAGGGCGACCTCCTCGTACGCCTCCTCCAGTTCCGGGTAGACGGAGTCCAGCTCCTCCTGCGTACGGGCCGCGAGGAGCAGGCGTACGCCTAGGGGGTCGCCGTGGATGCGGCGTACCGCGATCGTGGGGCTGTCGGCGTGGGTCGGCTGGCAGACGGCGACCACCTCGCCGGTGGCGATCAGTGCGTCTGCCGTGTAGTAGTCGCCGTGCAGGACATGCGGGTTGACGCCGGCCGCGCGGAACATCCGCTGCACGGCGTCCCACTCCCCGTCGACCGTCGGGTCGACCATCCAGCGGTCGTCGGCCAGGTCACGCAGGCTGACCTCGGACTTCGCCGCGGCCGGGTGGTCGGGGGGCAGCGACACGAATTGCGGCTCGCGTTCCATCAACACGCGCAGCCGCAGCCCGTCCGGGATGCGCAGCGGGCTGCCCTCCACCTCGTGCACGAAGGCGACGTCGAGCTGTCCGTCGGCGAGCATCCGCAGCAGTGCGTTCGGCGAGACGTCCATCTGCAGGACCGGTTCCTGGTTGCGGGCGCGCAGCCGGCGCAGCCAGCCCGCGAGGGCCCGGCTCGCGGTTGAGCCGATGCGCAACTGGGGGCCGGCCACGACGGCGGCGGTTCGGGCCTCCGCGACGAGGGCGCGCATTTCGGCCACCAGGGGGCGGGCGCGGCCGAGGACGACACGGCCGAGCGGGGTCGGGCGGCAGCCGGTGCGTTCGCGGGTGAACAGGGCGCCGCCCAGCTCGTGTTCGATCCGGCGCAGCTGGGTGCTCAACGAGGGCTGGGCGACGCCGAGTTGGCGGGCGGCGCGGTGCAGGCTGCCGGTGTCGGCTATGGCGCACAGCGCACGGAGGTGCCTGACCTCAAGCTCCATGGGGTGAGCGTAGGACGCACGTCCCGGTCACACCAGACGCACAAAACGCATCTGAAGTGGGCGAGTTGGTGACTGATAGCGGCGTGCTATCGCCACTTGCCATCATCACAGCGGGCGCACAGGCATCGACACTCACCGATGACGACTTCACCCCCCACTCAAGGAGTCATCATCGTGCGACTGTCCCTGCACAGGTCGAGAACTGTGCTTTCCGCCGCCGTCGGACTCGGCCTCGCGGCCGGTGTGTTCGGCGCGGTCCCCGCCTCGGCGGCCCCGGCCTCCGCCCCCGCCGCCTCGACGGCCTCCGTCACCGGCTACCACGGCTCGTCCGAAGAGGCCAAGGCCAACGAGGCGTTCTTCGAGGCCGTACTGAAGTCCGTGGCGGAGAAGCGGGCCGCGAACCCGGGCGCCGCCGCGGTCACCGTCGTCTACGACGCCTCCGACGCGCCCACATTCGGCGCCCAGATAGACCGTTCCACCTCCATCTGGAACAGCTCGGTCGCGAACGTCCAGCTCCAGGAGGGCTCCAACGCCGACTTCGAGTACCGCGAGGGCAACGACCCGCGCGGCTCGTACGCCTCCACGGACGGCCACGGCGGCGGCTACATCTTCCTCGACTACGCGCAGAACGAGGAGTACGACTCCACGCGCGTGACCGCGCACGAGACCGGCCACGTCCTCGGTCTGCCGGACCACTACGAGGGCCCGTGCAGCGAGCTCATGTCGGGCGGCGGCCCCGGCCCGTCCTGCACCAACGCCAACCCCGACGCGAACGAGCGCGCCGAGGTCGAGCGCCTGTGGGCCAACGGCCTGGCCAAGGCCCTGCACAAGGTGAACGGGTAGGACCGGCGGTTCCCGTAAGCGCCCCTTCAGGGGCGCGGGGCTGTATCAATTTGCGGCTCCGCCGCGATGGGGGTCCCCCCGCTCGAGCGAAGCCGAGAGTGGGGAGCGACCAGCCACGACGCACCCGCAGCTCCTAACTGCATTTCCCGCAGAACGCTCAGACCGCAAGTCGCCACCCCCCACTGGTGTGGGCCGCCCCTCCTGCACAGGGGCGGCCCACACCGCGTTGTGCGCCCAGCATGGGCGGTTGCTTGGGGGTGGAAGTCCCCTGGGGGAAGAGGTGGTGCTAACCCCGAGCCGGAGGCAAGGGCGTTACCGTGAGGTG
>NZ_BAAASJ010000122.1:0-81458 GCF_039532825.1 Streptomyces vastus | reverse complement strand
ACCTGCTGAACTGCTGGACCGGCATCTGCGCCACCTGCCACCAACCCCTGCCCACCAGGACCACACCAAGATCAAGACAGACCTAACGGAGTCCTACTAGAAGGCCGATGAAGATCTTGGTGAGGGCTGTCCGGCCGTCAGGCCGGACAGCCCTCCGGTCATGCACGGGCCGGTGTGATGTGCCAGGTGCCACTGGTATGAGTGAGCCCGAGGTTGACCAGCCGGCGGAGGTTGAGGGCGGCGGCTCGGGTGTGGAGCCAGGTGTCGTTCTTGATGGTGCCGCGGTAGCGCAGGCGCCGGTTGCCGTGGTGGACGAGCCAGGCGACAGCGCGTTCGACCGGAGGTCGCCAGCGGCGGTAGTCGGCCTGCCAGCCGGGATCGGTGGCGGCCTGGTGGCGGGCGGCCGCTTGGAGGTCGTGGTGCGGGCGGATGGTCAGGATGCGTCCGGCCCTGGCTTTGGCGCACCGCTCACGCAGGGGGCATCCGGTGCATAAGTCCCCGAAGGAGGCTTTGCGTTGGTGGTGCTGCCCGCCGGGGTCGGACAGGGCCACGGTGTGCCCGGCCGGGCAGGTCACGAGGGCGGCTGTGGTGTCGATGGCAAAGTCGTCGAGGGTGAAGCCGCCGGGGACGGCTGGCCGCAGCGGGGCGGGCTTGAGGAACAGCCGGTGCCCGGCCTCGTGAAGGGCCTGGTGGGCGTCACCGGTGGAGTAGGCGCGGGATGTCCTCGTCGGCGAGCAGTTCCAGGCCGACCGCGGCCTCGTGGTGCTCGGGCCCGGCGCCGGGTCTGAGGGCGACGGCGGTGTATAAGCCGGTCTCGGGCTCGACGGCCAAAAAGGCGCAGAGCAGTGGCCACGAGGTACGACAAGCTCTCCGTCCGTTACGAGGCGACTGTGCTGGTCGCAGCCGTGAGCGAGTGGCTGTGACCAGCACCGTCGCAACGGCCCTCAGACGACGTCGAATTCGTTGCCCTCGGGGTCCTGCATGGCGGCGGCGTAGAGCCCCATGTCCGGCTCATCCTTGATCCGCAGGATGGTGGCACCAGCTTTGACCAGCCGTTCCACCGTAGCCTTGACCCGCTGTGTGCGGACGTCCAGTGGGACGTCACGGCCACCGCCGACCTTCAGGTCGAAGTGCCACCGGTTCTTGGCGACCTTCGGCTCCGGAACCTGCTGGAACCACACCCTCGGTCCACGTCCCGCGGGATCGATGATGGACTCCGGAATATCCCCGGCACCGGCTGGCAACTCTGCCTCGGGCACCCCCATCGCCGCCCAGTAATCACGCCACGTGGCGTGCCCGCCAGGCGGAGCTCAGGCACGTAGCCCAGGGCCTCGGACCAGAAAGCCACCATTTTCTGCGGATCGGAGCAGTCGATCGTCAGCTGCACTGTCATCTCCATGCTCGGAGCATCCCTGGCAGGTCTGACAGACGATCCACTTGCCCGCGGACAGGCCGCCGATCTGCTCGTCCTCGACGCCGACCCGCTGCGGGACATCCGCAACACCCGCCGCATCCACGGCGTGGTCGTCGCCGGCAGGTGGATCCCACCGGAGGAACGCCGCCGGCTGCTCGCGGCGATGGAACAGGCCGCCGCGCAGACCCCGCCGCCCCAGGCGGGGGCGACCATGACGGGCTGCGGCTGCGGCGGACACCCCTGACAAGCCTCCGGCGGCGGCCTCGCCGGGCCGTGTTGTGAAAGATCGCCGCCCTTCGTGATGATCTTCGCGTGAGGCGCGGAGATCTGTCAGATGATCAATGGGCCGCGCTGAAGCCGCTTCTGCCGGCCGCAGCGACGACGGACAGCCCGTTCAGGTCGAAGCAGATGCTGATCGACGGATTTCCGGTGGCGAGTGCGGACCGGGGCTCCGTGACGGACCTCCCGCCCTGCTACGGGCTCTGTCAGACGGTCTACGGATTGTTCCGCCGCTGGCAGCGCCTGGGAGTGTGGGCAGGGCTGCTCACCAAGTTCCAGGCGCGAGCCGACGCGCGCGGTCGCATCGGGTGGACGGTGCACGTCGACTCCACCATCTGCCGTACTCACCAGCACGCCGCCGGGGCAGGCCGAGACGGCCGGGCACAGAAGGAACCGCCTCAGCCCAGGGAATCCTGCGAGCCGCGATGAGTCCTGCGGTCTCCGGCGGTCGTACTGTCGAACCCGTTACCGAGGAGGACCTCTGATGCGCAGCGTGACCTATTCGATGAGCGTCTCACTCGACGGCTACATCGTCGGGCCGGACGGCGGCTTCGACTGGACGACGCCCGACGAGGAGGTCTTTCGCTTCGCCACCGACGAGGTGCGAGAGGTCGGCGTCCACCTGTTGGGACGACGGCTGTACGAGACGATGCTGTACTGGGAGACCGCCGACCAGAATCCATCGCTCGACTTCCCAACGCTCGAGTTCGCCGCGATCTGGAAGCAGCTCCCCAAGGTGGTGTTCTCCACCACGCTGTCGGCGGTACAGGGCAATGCCCGCCTGGCCTCCGGCGACCTGGCGGAGGAGATCGAGCGGTTGCGAGCCGAACCGGGGGACGGCAACATCGCGATCGGCGGCGCGACTCTCGCCGCCGAGGCGGCCGCGTCGGGTCTGATCGACGAATACCGGGCCAGGGTCTACCCGGTGCTGGTCGGCGGTGGCATTCCGTTCTTTCCCCAGCGCGAGCGCCGGGTGGATCTCGAACTCGTCGAGACCCGCACCTTCAGCTCGAGAATCGTCTACCTCCGCTACCGCGTGTCGCGCTAGGCCACCAGACCGCGCTGCTCCCCGCACCAGCGGTGATGGTCCCGGTGGTGCTCGTGGCATTCGATCGACGCGTGCCTGCTCCCCGCGCGCATTCACTCCGCGTCTGGCACTTGAATTCCATCTGGGCTACTCACCACGCGCCGGACAGTAACGACCAGCCAGTTGGTGACCGCGTGACGGGCCGTGTCCGCATACCCCGCGGCGTCGATCGCGCTGAGCGCGCGTCAGGAAAACGGGAGACCGCGAGAACGCGCTGGGGTTAACTGCGGGATTGCCCAAGGCTCGTCCGAGACGGTGGCATAGGCCTGCTGAGCGCCGTCTGCTCAGCCGCGCGGGCGAGTGAGGGGCACACTGTGCCCCTGGGGCGCGCCAGAGGTCAGGGTTTCCAGGTGCGCAGGAAGGCTGCGATCCGGGCGGCGGTGCAACGTGGGTTGTTCAACTCGTGGGCGAGCGCGGTGAGCTGCTCACGAGTGGGGTTGACGGGGATGTTGCTGGCTTCCAGGTACATGACGGCGACGGCGCAGGCGACGGTGAGGTTGGAGCGCTCCAGCCAGCGGCAGCGGCCCAGGGTGTGCACCAGGGCTGCGGCCCGCGCGTAGTGGCCGTCGTAGACGGGGGTGTCGAGGAGTTCGCCGCGGTGGCGGGCGACGGCGGCGATGGGCACGCCGTAGTCGTCGGCACCCGGGTCGCGGTTCCCGGCCCGTTGTGCTGCCTCGAGGATCCAGGACTCGTCGATGTGCAGGATCACGCGGCGGCGCCCGGCTGCGGCTCGGCGTACGGTGCGTCGAGCCGCTGCTCCAGGTCGTCGAGGAAGGTGCCGTGCTCATCGATGAGGCGCTGGGCGGCCGTCATGCCGGCGGCGCGGGCGCCGGTGGTGTCCTCGATGATGAGCCGCTCCAGGTACTTGTTGAAGTCCAGCCGGCGGGCGGCCGCGGCGGCCTTGCCGGCGGCGAGCACGTCCTCGTCGAACCGGACCTGTGTCTGCTTCTTCGTGGAAGTCACACCCCGCATGGTAGCAGGGTGGTAGCAGGCGCTGGGTTGGCCGTTGAAGCGGTGCGCAGCCGGCGCTTCACTCTGTTTGGGCGTGGCTCTTCTGAGGGGAACGGTGAGCTGGGAGAAGGCCGATTGGGGCGTGCCGGGCCGCTCAGTGATCTCGCGCGGCCGATGACGCGCAATTCCTATACGTATGCAGCCATAGCAGTTGTGTTCGGATCTGCCGGAGCAGCCTGGACGCATGGCGGATCATGGCCTGGATGATGCGAGTACGATCCGCCATCAGCACCACACCATGCACGAGGAGAGGGTAACTGCCATGTCCGAAGTCGAGTCAGCGACCACGGAACTCAAAACGCAGTACGCCGCTCAGGTGGCTGCGGACCTTGAGCGCAACGCCAAGGATCAGGAACGTATCGGCGCCGAAGTATCCGTACTCCAGGAGCAGTTGCTCGCCCTGCAGCGTGACCATGCTCTGCTGGTGAACCTGCAGCAGGCGCTGAGCGGCGAGAGCCCCGCGGACGCCAGTCCAGGTTCACACGAGACTGTTACGGAGGCGCCTTCGGTACCGCGGCAGGCTTCGGCCGAGCCCACACAGGCCAGGCAGAAGAAAGCCGCTGCCCCGAAGCCCAGGAAGACATCGGCCAAGAGTCCCGATACGAAGGCGCCCACAACCGGGGCGAAGCAGCCGACTCTCGTCGAGCTCATCCGAAACCATCTCGGCCAGCAGTCCGAACCCCGCTCCTCCGCGGAAATCAGCACCGCGTTGGCCCAGGCCCATCCCGACCGTGACATCAAGCCCAAGGTCGTACGCACCACGGTCGAAGGACTCGTCGCCAAGGGCCATGTCCAACGCACCAAGCAGGGCTCGTCCGTCTACTACACGGCCTCCGAGACTGCTCCGGCCGACACCTCGCCGGAGCAGAAGGACCTGGTCACTGCTTGACGGAGAAGGCGCCCGTCGCGCACGAGCGTCGCCACCGCCGCCGCAGAGCGGGAATCACCGGAAGGTTGTCGCCGATACCCGCCGGACAGACCCAACCGGCGGGCACCGTCAGCACAACGGCAAAGGCGGCGCCGATCCCTGTAGCAAGATGTAACCGCAGCTCGGGCTGAACGGTTGGGCGGCGCGTGATGGTGCCTTTCGACGAGGTCCGCGCGCTCACCGACGCCGGCTTCGCTTCGGCTGAGGCCGGCGCACAGCGCCTGCCCGTTCGGCCAGGCGGTGCGCGGCACCTTGCGTACCAGTGAATCGACACGGAACTTCCCACCGGCCGTGCGGACTTCGGTGCGGCACGAGACGGCCATGACAGACTCGATCTGGCGCTGGGCCAGCATCTGGGCCAGCATCTGGGCCAGCGCGGGGTTGCCTCCGTAGACCTCGTTCCCCGGTCACCCAGCCGACCGTGTGCCCGGCGTCGCAGAACCGCTCGATCATCGCTGCGGCCAGCTGCGTCTTGGTCGCAAAGCGCGTGGTGTCGGGTTCCAGCCCGGCCGCCCGGCAATCGCTGAGGGGCCTCGGCCCAGATGCGGGGCAGGCAGGTACAACTCCCGGTCCACAGCGGCGTGTCCACGCTCGGTGGCATACACCAGGTAGACCGCTGCCTGCGCATTTTCGATCGTGCCCGCCGTGCCGGTGTACTGACGCTGCACCCCGACCGTCGCCTGCCCCTTCTTCACATCGCCCGTCTCGTCGACGATTAGCGCCGCCTGCTCGGCGCCCAGGCGGTCGACGGCGTACACACGCAGATCGTCACGAACTGCGTCCGCGTCCCACTTCGCCCGCTCCAGCAGATGCTGCATCCCATCCGGTGTGGCCTCGCCGGCCCACTCCGCGATCGTCCAGCAGTTTTTCCGTGGCAGGTCCGCCAGCAGCCCTCGGACGAACTTCCCCGTCCGAGGCGGGGTCCGGCACGCGCGAACCGTTCCGGCTATGCGCCGCATCAGTCCTACGAAGTCAGCTGGCAGGCTGCCTCCATCTGGTGCTGTTCGCGGCGTACTTGGTGCTGGCGGTCACTCCCTAGCAGCACCGGCTCCCGCAGCAGCACCGGCTCCCGCCCCGGGGGATCTGCCGCCCAGCCCCGGGACCAGCACCGCCGCCACCGCCAGGTGCATCAGAGCCAGGGAGACCCGGGTGCCGCCGTCCATGCCGTCGCCGATGAAGGGCAGGAAGGAAACGGCCAGTACGGTGCCGGCCACCCCGGTCCAGATGGCGCGGGCGCGCCGCGCCCCGAACCGCTCCAGGGCGGCCAGCAGTGCCCAGCCGGAGAGCGAGGCGAGCAGGGCGACGACCGCCACGGGCACGGCGCCGATGTCGAGCGTCTGTTTGCCGTCGGCGATCCGCAGCCGGTGCCCCAGCAGTGGGTCCGCGACCAGCCACACCAGGACGGGGGCCAGGACGGCCAGGGCCGTAACCCCCAGGCGTCTTCTCCGCGCGCTCACTTGGCGCCCCCCGAGAGCGCCCCGTGCAGGAAGACCTCCACCAGCTCCTGCGGGGTCAGGTCGGGCTCGTCCTCGGTACGCGGCTGGGTGAAGAGCAGCCCGAAGAAGAGGGCCGCGATCTGCTCCGGCGGCCGGCGCAGAGTGGCTTTGTCGGGCTCCAGCAGCTCCGCGAGGGCCGCGCGGGTACGGGTCATCGACTCGTCGCGGCCCGCGCCGCGCACCGTGCCGGGGTGCTTGCCGCCGCGATGCCCCAGCGAGCCGAGGATCGCGCCAAGCCGGTCCATGTGCGCCTGCAGCGCCTCGGCCGCCTCCGCGAGCCGGTCGGGCAGCGGCTGGGACAGGTCGATC
Organism: Streptomyces vastus; assembly: GCF_039532825.1. Lineage (NCBI taxonomy): Bacteria > Bacillati > Actinomycetota > Actinomycetes > Kitasatosporales > Streptomycetaceae > Streptomyces > Streptomyces vastus. The sequence continues at coordinate 74,934 of NZ_BAAASJ010000122.1, read as the reverse complement.
GCGTCGAGCTCGCGGACCGCGTGGTCGGGGGAGAGCGCCTCGGCAATGCAGGCCTGCAGCAGCTCGTCCTTGTCGGCGAAGACCCGGAAGATCGTGCCCTCGCCGATGCCCGCGGCGCGGGCGATCTTCGCGGTCGTTACCGCGGCGCCGTACTCGGTGATCAGCGGGATCGCGGTCTGGATGATCATCGCGCGCCGCTGTTCCGGCGACATGCCGGGGGCGCGGCGGCGGGTGGTCTGGTTCTCCTTAGGTGCTGTCATGACCACGAGACTACGGAGTGAGGACTCACTCCGTCAATGAGTGAGTCCTCACTCCGCTCACTTTCCCGTACTCGGCTGCTTGTCGTTGGCAGCCCAGCGCGCCGGTGCTTGCGGCCGTTGTAGTCGAGCTCGGGAGGCGCGGCCGGCAGCGGAGCCGCAGCCCGCGCCGCGGGGAGGACGCCGTCTTGTCCGCGCGTCCGCCGCCGTCCAGGTCGCTTCCTTCTTCCCGGGGGTGAGGTGGCGTGTCATGCGAACAGCCCTGCCATGAGCCGGTCCAGGGTGCGCCGTCCGCGCGCTGCGACCTCGGGATCGGTATGCGCCGGGCCCCAGACCAGGCAACTCACCGCGTCGAGGGCGGCCATCCCCTTCAACGCGTGCAACTCCTCGCAGGAGAGGCCGCGTCCGTACCCTCCCAGGCACGCAGTCCGCAGGCCGGGCCGGTCGGCCCACACTCCGCAGCTCATCAGGACGAACTCCTGCACAGCCGGCGCGAAGCGGGCCCGCTCGAAGTCGACCCATACGGCCTGAACTCAGGAGCAGCCGCGTGGCGTCCGGCCGACTCGTCGTTACCGGACCGCGGCTGCTCGTTCCTGCCGCTCTTGCGCACCCGGGGCGGGTGGCGCGGACCGGCATCATCTACCCGGTCCTGGTGCGGCTAGTTGGCCACGTCCATGCGTTGTGTGCCGATGACCGACAGCAGCCGCAGCGCCTCCTCGGAGGGCGAGCCCGGTGCCGCGGTGTAGATGACGACCTGCTGGTCCCGGTCGGTGACGTCAAGGACGTCGCAGTTGACGGTGACCGGGCCGACCACCGGGTGCTGGAAGGTCTTGCACAAGGTGGGCTCGGCGCGCACGTCGTGGGAGGCCCACAGCCGGGTGAACTCCTCGCTGCCGGAGAGAAGGTCACCCACCAGCTCGTTCATCTCGGGATCGTCGGGGTAACGGGCGGCGGCGGCGCGCAGGCGCTGCGCCGAGTTGCGGGCGAACGCGTCCGCGTCCGATACCCCGTACAACCGCCTCCCCTGCGGGTGCGGCCCGAGGAACACACGGCGCACCAGGTTGCGGTCACGCCGCGGCAGGGCTGAGAAGTCCTCCATCAGGGCGGCCGCCAGATCGTTCCAGGCGATCACCTCGAACGTCGCGGACGTCACGATAGCGGCGGCCTGGGGCAGCCGGCGCAGCAGGTCGAGAATGCTCTGCCGCACCTCGCGCGAGGGTCCGGGTGGCGGGCCCGGCGGTGCGCCGGCGAGGTGGTGGAGATGGTCGCGCTCGGCGTCCGACAGGCGCAGGGCCCGGGCCAGCTGGGCCAGCACCTCGCGTGACGGGCGCGGGCCGCGGGCCTGCTCCAGCCGCGTGTAGTACTCGGTCGAGATGAACGCCAGCTGCGCCGCCTCCTCGCGGCGCAGTCCCGGGGTGCGGCGGCGCGGCCCGGTGGGCAGGCCAACGTCGGCCGGGGTGATCCGCTCGCGCCTGCTGCGCAGGAAGGCCGCCAGTTCTCGTCTGTCCACACCCACAGTGTGCGCGGGGGGCGCGGAGCTGATCCAGGTACCGCCAGTGCCTGGATCGGATCCGCGAACGGTCGCAGGCTTGCTGCCATGGACAACACACCGACCACCGACACGTCCGCCCCCGCCGCCCTGGGCCTGTTGGCCGGCAAGGTCGCCTTCATCACCGGTGCCGGACGCGGGATCGGCGCCGCCGCGGCGCGGCTGTTCGCCCGGGAGGGCGCCCGGGTGCTGCTCGCGGCCCGGACAGAGGCCCAGTTGAAGGCGGTGACCGAGGAAGTCCGGGCGGCGGGCGGCACGGCGGACTACGTGGTGTGTGATCTGGCCGACGCGGCCGGCGTTCGCGCCGCCGTCGACCGCACCGTGCACTTGTACGGCCGACTCGACGTCGCCTTCAACAACGGTGCCACGATCCAGATCCCGGGCCCTATGGACCAGTTGCCGGAGACCGACTTCGACCACGTCTACGCCGTGAACCTCAAGGGCGTCTGGCTTGCCATGGTTGCCCAGGTCGCCGCCATCCGCGCCACCGCCGGGACGGGCGCCATCGTCAACAACTCATCCGTCGGCAGCCTGAGGGGCAACCCCGAACTCCCCGCGTACGGCGCCATGAAGCGGGCGGTCAACAGCCTCACCGAATCAGCCGCGGTCACCTACGGCCCGGAAGGCATCCGTGTCAACGCCATCGCCCCCGGCCACACAGCGACCGAGATGATCCGTACCTGGGAAGCGGATTCGCCCGGACTCGTCGAGCGGCTCAAGGCGCACACCCCGCTGCGCCGCGCGGCCGACCCCGACGAAATCGCCCAGGCCGCCGCCTGGCTGCTCAGCGACCGCTCCTCCTACGTGACCGGCACGGTCCTGCGAGTCGACGGCGGCGCGCGAGCCTGAGCCGACGATGCCGGCGCACCCTCGTCAGCCTTGGCGTGCTCAGTCACACGACCTCGTCAGTTTGGGTGGTCAAGGCGGGTTCCCAGATTGGGAATCGGCTGGTGGCGAAGACTTCGAGCGTGGTGGGGCAGTCCGCGAAGTCCGCCGGGAAGCCCCGTCCGAAGCGCCCGCCGATCCGCCTCGGGGGAGATAAATGCTGGTCGAGTCGCCAATCGCCTGCCGGAGCTGCATGAGTTGGGCGGGCATTCGGCGTACGAGCGGTTCCCGGCCTCGGAGGAGCTGTTCCTCGTGCTGGAGCACGTGCAGACTCGGCGACGGGTGATGGCAGCGGACGTTCCCGAGCCGATGCAGACGACGCCGGGCTGCGCCAGAGGGTACGGGACGATATCCGCAGTCTGGTCGAGAAGACCGGGCGCGTCCCGGTCCTCGGTGAACAGGAACACGGCCGGGAGGATCCCGGCGGCCGGCAGCAAGGCGTGCGAGGCGAGGCGCCAGTCCAGCGCCCAGCCCCGCCCGGTCGAGGGACGTGCGTGCCCCGGGTGGGCCGGCAGTTCCGCCCGTACCGACCAGCCGCCGGACGGGCCCGCTCCCGGCCCGGCGGTCACCGTGCCGCCGACCGCCTCCGCGCGCTCGCGCATACCGGTCATGCCCCGCCCCGAGCCAAGACCCCGGCCGCCGGCGCCGGGTGCGCCGGCCTCCAGGTCCGTAGGGGACCCTCCGTCGTCGTCGACGATGAGCGTCAGCCATCCGTCGCCCAGGTCCTGCAGGCCGACTCGTACGACCGCTCCCGGGGCGTAGCGCAGCGTGTTCGTGAGGGCCTCCCTGGCGATGCCGAACACCGCCTCCGTCACCTGCGTGCCGGCTGCCGCGACGCCCGCGACGCCCGTGATCCCCACTCGCTGTCCGAGGCGGATGAAGCCGCTGGCGAGTTCCTCGAGCCGGGTGCCCAGCGGGACGTCGTCGCCCTCCTCGACGGCCCCCAGGGAGGTGACCAGGCGCTGCACGGTGGCCTGGGTCTCGCGACCGGTGCGGGCGGCGAAGTCGAGGGCCTCGGCGGCCAGTTCGGGACGGCTGGCGGCGAGGTGCCGGGCGGCCTCCGCAGTGACGACCACGGAGGTGAGGTCGTGGGCGCTGACGTCGTGCAACTCCCGTGCCAGCCTGCGCCGTTCACTCGCCCTCGCTTCCTGCCCCTCGGCCCGGGCCCGGGCCAGGCTGGCGGCGGCCCGGGCTCGTGCGGCCGACTGGTGGGCGCGGCCCCGGCCGAGCCCGACGACTCCCAGGTGGAACGCGACGGCGACGGCCAGGCCGACGCCGGCCGAGAGGCTCGCGCCGTCGACGGCGCGGCCGACCAGGCCCTGGTAGCAGACGAGGACGCCGACCGCCCTCAGCGTCACCGGCAGGGTGGTGCGGGCTGCGACCGAGTACACGGCCACCAAGTCGCCCACGATGACGAACATCAGGACCGCGTCCGAGGCCGCCGTCAACAGGGCCAGTCCATAGAAGGCGGACACCCCTGCCAGCGCCATCAGCGGTACCCGCCGTCGCAGACCCAGCGCGATGGTCGTCCCGGCCGCCACGACCAGGGTGAACTCGAGGTCCTCGCGCGAGACGCCGTAGCCTCCGTCCAGCACCTCCGGTCCCGGCCACACCAGAAGGAAGGCCGCGACGACCAGCGGCAGCAGCCAGTTCCGTAAGGTTTCCATGAGGGCATGAGCCTACGGCGTGCCCTCTGGCCGATACGTCCTGCGCCAGACCGACCCGTCCCCGGCCGCGTCCAACTTCCGATAGAGACGGCAGGCCGGGGCGACCACCCTCCGGTAGCGGTGCCGACCGTGCCACCGCACGACGACTTCCCCGCCCGGCCCGACGATGCTGACGGTATGCAGAGTCGGAAAGATCGACAAGAAGGCGCTGCGCACAGACATCGCACGCCGGCCAGACGCCGAGGAAACCCCGGAGGGTGAACCACCAGACCTTCCCAGCCGAGGGCGCCTCGCCCGCGTCGTGCCGCGCGCGTGACGTCAGCCCAGCATGTCGCGCAGTCGCTCGACGGCGTGGAGGCGTTCCTGGTGCGTGTCGGCCAGCGGCTTCACGCACAGGGTCGTCACTCCGGCGGCAGCAAAGGCATCGAGCTGTGCGGCGATCTGCTCCTTCGTCCCCACCAGGGATATGGCCCTCAACAGTCCCTCGGGAACGGCGGCTTCGGCCTCCCGCTTCTTTCCTGACAAGTAAAGGTCCTGGATGTGCGCCGCCTCCCGTTCGTAGCCGTACCGGCCGGCGAGCCGGGCGTAGAAGTTCTTGTTCCTCGCGCCCATCCCTCCGATGTAGAGGGCCAGTTGTGGCCGAGCTCGGTCCAGCAGGTGTTCCACGTCGTCGCCGAGGGCAAGAGGTGCCGTCACGGTGATGTCGAGCGTGCCCAGTTGTGCATCGCGCCGGGCCAGCCCCGCGGTCAGTGCCGCTCCCCACACCTCGGCGGCCTTTCCGGGATGGAAGAACACGGGCAGCCAGCCCTCGGCGAGTTCGGCCGTCAGCTCGACGTTCTTCGGTCCGATCGCCGCCAGGGTGATGGGGATGCGGGAGCGGACCGGCTTGTTGAGGAGTTTCAGGGGCTTGCCGAGCCCGGTGCCCCGCTCGGCGGGAAGCGGAAGGGGGTACTTCGGGCCCGGATGCACCACGGGTTCGCCCCGCCACACCTGACGGCAGATCTCCACCACCTCGCGGGTGCGGCTGAGTGGCGCGTCGTACGGCACCCCGTGGAAGCCCTCGATCACCTGCGGTCCCGACGCTCCGAGGCCCAGCGTGAACCGGCCGCCGGAGAGTTCGTCCAGACCGGCGGCGGTCATCGCCAGGAGCGACGGCGTACGGGTGAAGACCGGGAGGATCCCGGAGGCGATCTCGAGGCGTTCGGTACGAGCCGCGAGGTAGCCCAGTCGGCTGACGGCGTCGAACGAGTAGGCCTCCGGTACGAAGGCGATCTCGACCCCTGCCGTCTCGAAATCCCTTACGGCACGGACCGTTTCGATGAAGTCGCCGCTGTAATCCAGGGTCATACCGATGCGCATGCGAAGGCCCCTCGTCTTCTGACCGACTGACATTTTATCGAACGATCGTTTAACACCGTACCGGCCTTCCTGTCCAGGCGGAACCGGGCGGCCTCACAGCTCTTCACCCCGTGTTGTTTCAAGCGATCATGTGCAGGGACCTTGACCGAGTGACCTGGCTCACCCTACGTTCGCGCTGGCCTTAACGAACGATCGATGAGTGACGCATGGCGTCGCTTCACGCGGCAAGGGAGGCCGAAGTGCTCGAAATCGATGGACTCGTCGTCCGGTACGGTGCTCGCGCACCCGTACTGCGGGGGGTGTCCCTGGACGTCGGCGGCAGCGGCGTCGTCGCGCTCCTCGGCAGCAACGGCGCCGGCAAGACGACGCTCATGCGCGCCGTCTCCGGCACGCTCGGCCTCTACGGCGGCGGGGTCACCGAAGGCTCCGTCCGGTTCCGTGGCGAACGGATCACCGGTGCGGACACGGCCCGCACCGTGGCGCACGGGCTCGTACAGGTACCGGAAGGACGGCACATCTTCGCCGGTCTGACGGTGGAGGAAAACCTGAACGCCGGTGCGCTCACCGTGCGGTCGTCGGCGGTGCGTGAGCGCACACGCCGTCGGATGTACGAACTCTTCCCACAGCTCGCCGAGCGGCGACGCGCCCGTGGCGGGACGCTGTCCGGCGGCGAGCAGCAAATGCTCGCCATCGCCCGGGCGTTGATGGCGCAACCGAGACTCCTGCTTCTCGACGAGCCGTCCCTCGGCCTCGCGCCGCGGCTGGTGCATCTCGTGGGCGAGACCATCCGCGAGATCAGCCGGGAAGGGGTCCCCGTCCTGCTGGTGGAGCAGAACGCGGCGATGGCGCTTTCGGTCGCCGACTCGGCCTGTGTGCTCGACCTCGGCCGGGTCGTACTGAGCGGACCGACGGACGAACTGGCGCAGAGCGACGACGTGCGACGCCTCTACCTGGGCGCGGACGCGGACGCCGGCCAGAGCGCCGGCGGATCCGCACCGCGGCCCGGGCCCGGAACCGCAAACACGCCGACGCTGAGCAGGTGGTCCGGATGACGACGACTCAAACGCAAACGGCAGCGGAACTGCGTGTCGAGGACGTGAGCGTGGTGTTCAGCGGGCTGCGCGCCCTTGACGGTGTGTCATTCACCGTGCGGCCCGGAACGATCCACGCCGTCATCGGTCCCAACGGTGCCGGGAAGACAACGCTGCTCAATGCCCTGTCGGGGATCTACCGTGTCGCCTCGGGCCGCATCATGGTGGACGGTCAGGAGGTGACGGGCCTGCGTCCGGACCGGGTGGCACGCAGGGGAGTCGCCCGCACCTTCCAGAACATCGTCGTGTCACCGGTCGAGTCCACACTCGACAACCTCATGGTCGGCCGGCATCGGCTGACCCGGTCCGGCATCGCCGCGACCGCACTGGGACTGGGCCGCGGTGAACAGCGTGTCCACGAAGCGCGGGTGCGCGACATCGCGGAGTTCGCCGGCTTGTCCGGCGTTCTTCACCGCCCGGCGGCGAGCCTCGCCTACGGGGATCTCAAGCGCCTGGAGTTCGCGCGGGCGCTGTGCCTGGAGCCGCGGTTGCTCATCCTCGACGAACCGGTCGCCGGGATGAACACCGCGGAGAGCGCGGAACTCGCCCGGCTGGTCTCCGCGGCACGTGACGCGCTCGGTCTGACCGTGGTGTTCGTCGAGCACGACATGGGAGTGGTCATGTCGATCGCCGACCGCATCACCGTCCTCGACTTCGGCAAGGTCGTCACGGACGGCACGCCGGAACACGTAAGGCAGCATCCGGAAGTGATCAGCGCCTATCTGGGAGCGCCCATGGAATCCGGAAACGACCAGGTGGCGGAGAGGTTGTCGTGATGACCCGCGGAGCCGAAATCCTGCTGAGCGGTGTGTCGTTGGGGTTGTTGTACGCCCTGATCGCGCTGGGCTTCGTCATCGTCTTCAAGGCGACCCGCACGGTGAACTTCGCGCACGCCTCGTTTCTGCTCTTCGGTGTGTGGGTGGTGGCGCAGACCAGCCCGCACATCGGCTTCGCGGCCGCCGTGGCGCTCGGCCTGGTCGCGGCCGGGACGCTGGGACTGGCGGTGGAGCGCCTGCTGCTGTCCCGGGTCGACGGCCGCAAGCATGACGCGCTGGCGATCCTCACCATCGGGGTCAACGTGGTGCTCACCGCGGAACTGAGCTGGCGCATCGGGGAGAGTGTGCTGCCACTCGGCGCTCCCTGGGACGGACACGTGGTCCACTTCGGCTCAGTGGTACTGCCCTTGTCCGTGATCATCACCATCGTCACCGTGCCGCTGCTGATCGCCGGTCTCGCCGCGGTCCTCCGCCACACCGGCTGGGGTCTGGCGATGCGCGCGTCGATCGAGGACCGCGAGGGCGCAGCGCTCGCCGGTGTCCGGCTGAAGCGGGTCTCGGCAGGTGCCTGGATCACGGCCGGCCTCCTCGCCGTCGCGGCCGGCATCGGTCTCGCGTCGTTCCCCAGCCCCGGCGTGGCCGTGAGTACCGGGACCGTGGCCATCAAGGCGCTCCCCGCCGCGATCATCGGCGGCCTCGACTCGCTCGGCGGGGCGATCGTGGGCGGCCTGGTCATCGGCATCGCCGAGGTGACCGTCGCCGAGTACCAGGACGCCCTCTCCTTCCTCGGGCGAGGGCTTGGGGACGTCGTGGCCTACGTGATCATGATCTGCATTCTGCTGTGGCGGCCCTCGGGCCTGTTCGGCGCGAAGGAGGTCAGCCGTGCCTGAGACGTCCCGGCTCCCCATGGCAGGGCGTGTGCCGGCCCTGTGCGCGCTGACCGCCGCCCTGGTGGTCCTCCTGGCACTGCCCCTGTATGTCTCCGCGTTCTGGCTGAACATGGGCCTGTTCGCGATGGCGGCGGCGGTCGGCGCGATCGGCCTCACCATCCTGCTCGGCGCGGCGGGACAGTTGTCCCTGGGACACGCCTTCTTCGTCGCCGTCGGCGCATACGGCTATGCCTTCCTGGCCGGAGAAAGCGGCGGCGGGTTGTCCGGTCTCGGCCTCCCCCCGCTTCTCGCCGCGGTCCTGGCCGTCCTGCTGGCGGGCGTCTGCGGCCTGCTGTTCAGCCCGGTCTCCAGCCGTCTGCGCGGCATCTACCTGGGCATCGCCTCCCTGGGCCTGGTGTTCCTCGGCCACCATCTGCTGCAGAACATGAAGCCGGTGACCGGCGGCTTCGAGGGCCGGACCGTCGTGCCGCTGTCGATCGGCGGGTTCTCCTTCTCCGACCAGGCGGACGTCACGGTCCTGGGCGTTCCGTTCGGTGCCGCCGAGAGCCAGTGGTATCTGTTCCTCGTCGTCACCGTCGGGGCGGCACTGCTCGGCCGCAACGTCCTGCGCGGCCGGCCCGGCAGGGCGCTGAGGCTCATGAGGGACAGCGAGATCGGCGCGAGCGCCATGGGCGTCGACATACGACGCACCAAGGCAGCCGTCTTCGTACTGTCTTCGATGTATGCCGGCGCTGCCGGAGTGCTCACGGCGCTGGCCTTCCAGCGCACCGTCCCCGACTACTTCAGCCTCCACCTGTCGGTCAGCTATCTGGTGATGGTCATCCTGGGCGGCCTCGGATCCGTGGGTGGCGCGATCGCCGGTGCGGTCTTCGTCGTGACGCTGCCCCTGCTGTTCTCCCGCTACGCGGATTCCCTGCCGTTCGTCACCGGAGCCGGCGGGCAGGGACTGGACGCGTCGACAGCGGCCCAGTTCGTGTACGGCGCGGTCGTCATCGTGGCCGTGATCGTCCAGCCGGGCGGTCTGGCGGCGCTGGCCGGCGCCGTCCGACCTCTACGAAGCCGCCGCCCGGCCGCGGCCGCCACTCCCTGAACCCCCGCTCCCCAGCCGTCCGTCGCCTCAGACACTCCAGACCCACCCCCCACCTTGCCGGACGTGTGCTGTCAACCACCTCATCCGCTTCTCAACGAGGAGACACACCGATGCACAAATCGCGCACACTCGGGCCGGCGGCCACGGCCCTGGCCTTCACGCTGGCGGTTGCCGGCTGCTCCACCAAGGCCGAAACGGCCGGGACCGCCGCGCCCGGGGTCAGCGACTCCACCATCAAGCTCGGGGTCCTGATGGACCTGTCGGGCCCGTTCGCAGGCACCGGCAAGACGATCCTCGACGCGAGCGACGTCGCCGTGAAGGAGATCAACGCGGCAGGCGGTGTCTGCGACCGGAAGCTGAAACTGGTCACCCGCGACCACGGCTACGACGCGCAGAAGGCCGTCGCCGCGTACGACGAGATGGATCCGCAGGTCCTCGGCTATCTGAACATCCTCGGCTCACCAGTCGTCACGGCGCTGCGGGACAAGATCGAGGCGAAGGACGAGCTCGCCGGCCTGACCACGTTCGCGTCGACCCTGCTCGGGGACGAGCACCTGATCGTCCTGGGCGCCACGTACGACATCCAGGCGATCAACGGTCTGGACTGGCTGGTGCGGAAGGGCAAACTGCGCAGCGGCGATTCCGTCGGGCATATCTACCTCCAGGGAGAAATCGGCGAGAACAGCCTGCGGGGCAGCAAGTTCGCCGCGGGGAAGCTGGGGTTGAAGATCGTCGGCCAGCAGATCGAACCCACCGCAACCGACCTCACCAGCCAGGTCAACGCGCTCAAGTCGGCGAAGGTCAAGGCGATCGTGGTCGACTCGACGCCCAAGCAGGCGGCTTCGGTGGCGGCAGTGGCGCAGGCGGCCGGCATGGACGTGCCGATCATGGGCGGGGTGTCGACCTTCGCCACCAGCCTGCTCAGAACGTCTGCGGCGCCCGCGCTCACCGAGCACTACTCCAGGCTCTCCGGGCTGGGGGCCCTCGGCGCGGACAACGCCGCCGCTCGCAAGCTGGCCGCTGCCTGGAAGGGCCAGTACGGTAAGGCGCCGGAGGCCAGCAGCGGAGTCGTCCACGCCTATGCCATGACGAAGCTGTACGCCGAGATACTCGGCAAGAGCTGCGAGGATCTCACCCGCCCGGGCGTGCTCAAGGCCCGCAGCTCTGTCACCGACTTCTCGCTACCCGGCCTGCTCCCGCCTCAGGACTTCTCCGATCCCGCTGAGCCCAGTTCGCGCGAGGCCCAGGTGCTGGGTGTGGACAAGGGTGTCTTCGCCGGAGTCAAAGCACGCGGTGACTTCTTCGCATCGGACCTGGCGAAGGAGTACAAGGTTCCGTCGGCCGGATGACACTGGGGACTGTGCCCGGCGGGCCCGCGGTGGCGGTGCGCCGGCCCTCGGCTCCGCATGACAGAGGGCCGGCTTTGTCGATCGTTCGTTCGTTCTGGGAGGCTGGGGCCATGGATACGACGAGCGGCAAAGCGGCGGGCAAGAGCGGCAAAGCGACCGGCAAGAGCGGCAAGGCGGCGGACAACGGTCCCTCCAGCCCCCGGGGAAACGGCCGGGACGCCATCATGGACGCCGCACGAGACGTCTTCGCGGAGCGCGGCTACTTCGGCGCCTCCATCCGTGACATCGCCAAGCGGGCCGACATGAGTCTGTCCGCCCTCTATTACTACTACTCCGGCAAGGCGGAGCTCTTCCACGCCCTGATCGAGGACTCGCTCGACGACTACTTCCGTCACTGCGAGAAGGAACTGGCCCAGGCCGGTGACGACCCCGCCGCGCGGCTGGCCGCCCTGGTCAGAGTGACGGTCGACTACCGGGTCCGGCGGCGGGTCGAGAGTCTGCTGACCCTCCAGGAACTCCGTTACCTCGAACCCGAGTACCGCAACCCCATCATCGAAAGGCGGCACGCCGTATCGGGACTCTTCCAGAAGGCCATAGACGACGGAATCGCCGGCGGAGTCTTCCGGACCCCGCACCCGGACGACGCCCGCCGGGCGGTCATGGCCATGTGTAACGCCGTCGCCCAGTGGTACGACCCGTCCGGCGACCTCGGGACGACGGAGCTGTGCGACCGGTACGTGCGGCTGGCGTTCGCCATGCTCGGGCACGGCGAGGCGCCGGCCCGGTAGGTCGCCCGCACTTTCGTCGCGGTCATTGACAGTGGGTGAGACGGCGACCTAACTTAACGATCGTTCGACAAGTTCCTTCTCTGTATCGGCTGCGTCCCGACCGCAACGGCCGGGCCCGTGACCCGGCGTACGACGGCAGTCGCCGAGCCTTCGCGGCGCAGGCGGCGGCAGATCCGACACCGACTCGACCGACTGGAGCGTCCATGCAGACCAGCGGAATATCCGCAGTGGTGACCGGCGGAGCGTCGGGGCTCGGCCTGGCGACGGCACGGCGGCTGCTCAAGGCCGGCGCCCGCGTCACCATCGCGGACCTGCCCTCCTCGGACGGCGACCGCGCCGTCCGCGACCTCGGCCCCGAGGCCGTCTTCGTCCCCGCCGACGTGACCAGCACCGAGGACATGACCGCCGTCCTCGACACCGCCGAGCGGACAGGAGCGGTGCGCGCGGTCGTCCACTGCGCGGGCCGCGGCGGTCCGCTCCGCGTGGTCAACAAGGACGGCACCGCCGGTGATCTCGACCATTTCCGCGCCGTGGTCGACGTCAACCTGATCGGCACCTTCAACGTGCTCCGGCTCGCCGCCGCCCGCATGGCCTGCAACGAACCACTCGACGGGGACCGCGGAGTGGTGGTCATGACAGCGTCGGTCGCGGCGTTCGAGGGGCAGATCGGACAGACCCCGTACGCGGCGTCGAAAGCCGGAGTGGCCGGCCTCACCGTGTGTGCGGCCCGGGATCTGGCGAGCAAGAGCATCCGGGTCGTCACCATCGCGCCCGGCTTGTTCGACACACCGATGCTCGGCAGGAGGCCGAAGGAGAAGCTCGACGCGCTCGCTGCCGCGGTGCCGCACCCGCCGCGCCTCGGCGCGGCGGACGAGTACGCACAACTCGCCCTGCACATCATCGACAACCCGATGCTCAACGGAGAGACCATCCGCCTCGACGGCGCGATCCGCCTGGCCCCACGCTGAAGGCCGGCGCTCAACCGCTACTCCCCAACCGCGACCACCGCTTGGCCACCGTAAAGGAGCTTCCGTGGCAGACGAAGTAATGGTCGAGTACGGCGACGACGGCATCGCCGTCATCACCATCAACCGGCCCGAATCCCGCAACGCGGTCACCCGAGCCGTCGCGGAGGCGATCGGGTCCGCGCTGGATGAGCTGGACGAGCGTGACGACCTCGCGGTCGGCGTCATCACCGGCGCGGGCGGCACCTTCTGCGCCGGCATGGACCTCAAGGCGTTCCTGCGGGGCGAGCGCCCGCATGTGCCGGGGCGCGGTTTCGCCGGCCTCACCGAGACCCCGCCGCGCAAGCCGCTGATCGCCGCCGTCGAGGGCTACGCCGTGGCGGGCGGATGCGAGATCGCCCTCGCGAGTGATCTGGTCGTCGCCGCGGAGGACGCCAAGTTCGGGTTGCCCGAGGTCAAGCGCGGTCTGGTGGCGGTGGCCGGGGGACTGCTGCGACTGCCGGGCCGGATCCCGTACCAGATCGCGATGGAACTCGCTCTCACCGGCGATGTCCTCACCGCGGACCGGGCCCACCACTACGGACTGGTCAACCGGCTCACTCCACCCGGCGGCGCGCTGAAGGAGGCGAGGCTGCTGGCCTCCGCCATCGCCGCCAACGGTCCGCTCGCCGTACGGGTCACCAAACGTATCCTCGTGGAGTCTCCCGGCTGGCCACGTGACGAGCTGTTCGACCGTCAGAAGCCGATCACGGAGCTGGTGTTCAACTCGGATGACGCCCGGGAAGGCGCGTCGGCCTTCACCGAGAAGCGCGCTCCCGTCTGGCGAGGCCGGTGAGCGGCCGGTGAACGAAGAACAAGACCAGGAACGCGCGAACGGCGCCGTACCCGACGCGGCCCCGGGGCCGCTCACCGGGCTGCGGGTCGTCGAGCTCGGGGGCATCGGACCGGGGCCGTTCTGTGCGATGCTCCTCGCCGACGCCGGTGCGGACGTGATCCGTGTCGAGCGCCCGTCGGACGTGGCCGGCAGGCCCGATCCCGTCCTGCACCGGGGCCGGCGCTCGGCCGCCATCGACCTCAAGCACCCGGAAGGCGTCGGCGCCGTCCTCGACCTGGTGGCGGATGCCGATGTCCTCCTGGAAGGCTTCCGGCCGGGGGTGGCCGAACGGCTAGGCGTGGGCCCCGGCCCGTGCCTGGACCGCAACCCGCGCCTGGTCTACGGACGGATGACGGGATTCGGGCAGGACGGGCCGCTCGCGGCGCGGGCCGGGCACGACATCAATTACATCGCCCTGTCGGGGGCCCTGGGGGCCATCGGACCGGCCGACGGTCCGCCGGTCCTGCCGCTCAACCTGCTCGGCGACTTCGGCGGCGGTGGCGCACTGCTCGCCTTCGGTGTGCTGTGCGCGGTCGTGCAGGCAGGCGCCACCGGGAAAGGCCAGGTCGTGGACGCCGCCATGGTGGACGGGTCGGCTCAGCTGCTGGCCATGACCTACAGCCGTCTGCACCAGGGGCGGTGGACCGACCACCGGGGCGTCAACTACCTGGACGGCACAGCCCCGTTCTACGGCGTCTACCGCTGCCGCGACGGCGAGTACGTCGCCGTCGGCGCGATCGAGGCGCCCTTCTTCGCCACCCTCCTGGAACGGCTCGGCCTGGCTGCGGATGCCGACTTCACCCAACAGTGGGACCGTTCCCGCTGGCCGGTCATGCGGCGGCGCCTGGCGGAGGTCTTCGCCGCCCGGACCCGCGACGACTGGGCCGCCGTGTTCGCCGACGCCGACGCGTGCGTCACCCCCGTGCTGTCGCTGGTGGAGGCACCGCACCATCCTCACAACGCCGCACGCGGCACCTTCCTCACCGACGGCACCGGAGTCCTCCAGCCCGCCCCGGCCCCTCGGTTCGGCTCCTCCACCCCTCGCCGGCACGCCCACCCGGCCCCCCTTCCGGGCGAGCACACAGCGCAGGTCCTCGCCGAGACGGGCCGGAACCCCGAGCAGATCCAGAAGCTTTTCGACGCGGAGGTCGTGCGATGAACCGGCGTACGGCGCGAAAGCCCTGCATGGCCGGCCGCGGGCCGGCGCGGGAAGGGAGCGGCACATGACCGACTACTGGCCCGCGGGACTGCCTCGCCGTCTCGACTACCCCGATGTCCCGCTCGGCGCGGTGCTCGCCGGCTCGGCCCGCCGCTACCGTGACCGGGCGGCCATACGCGACGGCGACCAGGTTCTCACCTTCACCGGCCTGTACGAACAGGCTGCCGCGTTCGCACGCGGCCTCAGGGCGCGCGGCATACGGCAGGGTGACGTGGTCGCCCTTCACCTGCCGAACACCCTGTGGTTCGCCGTCGCCTACTACGGCATCATGCTCGCCGGCGCGACAGCCTGCCCGGCCAACCCCGCCCAGCCGGCCAGGGCCCTGCGCGCCCAGCTCGCCGACTGCTCCGCGGCGGCCGTGGTGACCCATCCGGAGCCGGCACCGGTGCTGGCCGAGGCGATCGACGGGCTGCCGGTCCGGCTGGTCGTCATCGTGCCGCCCAGCGAATCGGCCCCGGCCGACAGGCCGGAGGACTGCGCAAAGCTCTTCGGGAAGGCGGGCACCGCCCTGGAGGCCCTCGTCGCAGGCCAGAGCACCCACCCGCCAGAGGTGCTGGTCTCCACCGACTCCGTCGCCCAGTTCGGGTACACCGGCGGAACCACCGGAGCACCCAAGGGGGTGCGCATACTGCACCGCAACATCGTCGCCAACACCATCCAGGTCGCCTGCTGGCGCTCCGGGGCGCTCCCCGGGCTCGACAGCGAAGGCGGTGTGGTGCTGAACCCCTTGGAGACCTCCGGCGACTACGCCCTGGCACCGGGCAGCTACGCCACACTGTGCATCTCGCCCTTGTTTCACGCCCTTGGCCTGATCAGCCTCAACTTCTTCCTCCTGTGCGGCGCCACCACCATCCTGAGCGGCCGCTTCCATGCGGAGTCGTACCTGGACCAGGTGGAACGGCACCGGATCGCGTACATCCCCGGCGCCCCGGCGCTCTATCACGCCCTGCTGGCGACACCGGGCATCCGCACGCGGGACCTCAGCTCGGTCAAGGCCGTGGTGTCGGGCGGCGCCCCCATAGACACGCACTCGTTGGAGAAGCTGACAGAGGTCTTCCCCAACGCCGCCGTCATCGAGGGGTACGGCCTGACGGAGGCGACAGCAACCGTGTCCAGCGGCCCGATCGCGAAGGCCGGGCTGCGCAAGCCGGGCAGCCAGGGACTTCCCCTGTTCGACACCGAGCTGGAGATCAGGGACCCGCTGGATCCCGGCCGGAAGGTGCCGCCGGGCGAGCGCGGCGAGATCTGGATGCGGGGCCCTCAGGTGGCCTCGGGCTACCTCGGCCGCCCGGACGAGACCGCCGCGCAGTTCGTCGACGGCTGGCTGCGCACCGGCGACACCGGCCACCTCGACGCGGACGGCTTCCTGTACGTCTCCGGCAGATCAAAGGACATGCTCATCTACAAGGGCTACAACGTGTACCCGCGCGAGCTGGAGGACATCCTCGGCGGACACCCCGCAGTGCTCCAGGCATCGGTCGTCGGGAGGGCGGTGCCTGCTGTCGGCGAGGTCCCCGTCGCCTTCGTGGTCCCCGCCGCTGAGCCGCGCGCGATGGCCGAGGAGCTGATGGAGTACGTCGCGGAGCGCGTGACGCCGTACAAGCGGATCAGAGAGGTCCGTTTCGTCGACGAACTTCCCCTGTCCCCGGCCGGAAAGGTGCTGAAAACCGAGCTCCGCCGCCTGGCCCGGACGACTCGGGGCCCGGGCGAACCCCCCTCGGGCACACAGGAATCCAGCGCGCCGGACACGGCGGAAAGGCAGGTCTGACATGCGTGACGCGGTCATCGTGGACGCCGTCCGTACCCCCGTGGGCAAGCGGAACGGCTCGTTGAGCACTGTGCACCCGGTCGACCTGTCGGCGGTGGTGCTGCGCGCCCTCGCCGAACGCAACGACCTGGACCCGGCGTTGGTCGAGGACGTGCTGTGGGGCTGCGTCTCGCAGACCGGTGAGCAGGCCGGCTGCGTCGGCCGTTTCGCCGTCTTGGCCGCCGGATGGCCCGAGGAAGTGCCGGGCGTCACCATCGACCGGCAGTGCGGATCCTCGCAGCAGGCGGCGCAGTTCGCCGCCGCGGGAGTGATGAGCGGTCAGTACGACATCGTGGTCGCGGGCGGCGTGGAGTCGATGAGCCGCGTACCGCTGGGCTCCGGCCGCGAGCGGGGCCCAGGCGAACCCTTCGGCCCGGCCGTACGGGCACGGTACGGCGTCTCACGGTTCAGCCAGGGGCTGGGCGCGGAGGAGATCGCGCGGCGCTGGCGACTGAGCCGCGAGCAGCTCGACGCGTACAGCCTCCGGTCGCACGCCAACGCGGCGGCCGCGATCGACGAGGGGCGGTTCAAGTCCCAGATCGTGCCGGTGGATGTGACGGATGAGGACGGTTCCGTACGCACCGTCGACACGGACGAGGGAGTACGGCGGGGCGGCACGGCCGCCACGATGGCGGGTCTGAAGCCCGCTTTCACCGAGGACGGCGTGGTCACGGCGGGCAACTCCTCGCAGATATCGGACGGTGCCTCGGCGCTGTTGGTCATGAGCGGCGAGAAGGCGCGTGAACTCGGTCTGCGCCCGATCGCCCGCTTCCACTCCTTCGCCGTCGTCGGAGTCGACCCCGTGACGATGCTGACCGGCCCCATCCCGGCCACCGAGAAGGTCCTGAAGCGCGCGGGTCTGGGCATCGAGGACATCGGAGCCTTCGAGATCAACGAGGCGTTCGCCAGCGTGACCTGCGCCTGGCTCGCCGAGACCGGCGCCGATCCGGACCGGCTCAATCCCGACGGCGGCGCCATCGCGCTCGGCCATCCCCTGGGAGCCTCCGGCGCCCGGCTGACCACGACGCTGCTCCACCACATGCGAGCCACCGGCGTCCGCTACGGCCTGCAGTCGATGTGCGAGGGCGGCGGCATGGCGAACGCCACCGTCCTGGAACTCCTTCCCCGCTGAGCCCGAGCAAGCCGGAGCCGCCGGAGCGGCCAAGCGGCCCAAGCGGCCCAAGCCCTGGGGCCCGCTCGACAAGGCGCCCACAACCGAGGAGTGCGAAAAGCCAATGGAACCAGACGAGTTCGACGCCGTTCTGGCGGCGGTGCGGGCCTTCGTGCGCGAGAAGGTCGTCCCGCGCGAGAACGAGATCGAGGAGAAGGACGAGATCCCGGCGGACCTCCGCGAGAAGGCCGCGGCCATGGGCCTGTTCGGCTACGCACTGCCCCAGGAGTACGGCGGCCTTGGCTTCTCCATGACGGAGGACGTACGCCTCTCCCTGGAGATCGGCTACACCACGCCCGCGTTCCGTTCGATGTTCAGCATCAACAACGGGGTCGCCGGCCAGCTCCTGGCGAGTTCCGGCACCGAGGAGCAGAAGCGGCGCTATCTGCCGCGGATGGCCGCCGGGGAGTTGATCGCGGCGTTCACGCTCACGGAGGCGGAGGCGGGCTCGGACCCCAGCGGTATCCGGACCCGTGCCGTACGCGACGGGGACGGCTACGTCCTGAACGGCAGCAAGCGGTTCATCACCAATGCCCCGCTCGCCGGTGTCTTCATGGTGTTCGCCCGCACCGGGCCGCAGAGCACGGGAGCCGAGGGGATCTCCGTCTTCGCCGTCGACGCGGACAGCCCCGGCGTCACCGTGGGACCGAGGGACCACAAGATGGGCCAGTCGGGGGCCTTGAGCGCGGAGGTCTTCTTCGACGACGTACGCCTTCCGGCGAGTGCCCTCGTCGGAGAACGCGAGGAAGAGGGATTCCGCACCGCCATGCGGTCGCTGGCGAGGGGACGTCTGAGCGTCGCGGCGATGTGTGTGGGGCTGGCCGGGCGCATCCTGGACGAAAGCGTCGCGCACGCCTCGGTCACCCGGCAGGGCGGACGTCCCATCGGCGAGTTCCAGCTCGTCCAGGCCATGCTCGCCGAGTCGCACGCCGAAATGTATGCGGGCCGCGCCATGGTCCTTGAGGCGGCCCGCGCGTACGACTCGGGCGAGGACCGCAGGCTGGCGCCGTCCTCCACGAAACTGTTCTGCAGCGAGATGGTGGGCCGGGTGGCCGACCGTGCCGTCCAGATACACGGGGGCATGGGATACATGCGCCACGTTCCCGTCGAGCGCTTCTACCGGGACGTGCGGCTGTTCCGCATCTACGAGGGGACGAGCGAGATCCAGAAGCTCATCGTGGGCAGGCAGTTGCTGCGGGAGCACGCGTGACGGGCGGAGCGGGCGGCTCCCTGAGCGAGGCGCGCGAGGCCACCGGGCCGTACGGGGAAGGCGACCGGCCGTCGCTGTGCGGTCGTGGGCCGGCCGGGCCGCCATGAGCGACCGGACCCCAGGCGCGGCCGTGCTCGTGGAGGACACGGGCCGGTACGGGTGCGCCTTCGGCAGGATCGGGCTGATCGCGGACGCCGGACTTCTCTGGTCGCTGCCGGCGCGGGCCGGGCTGGGCACGGCGAAGCGCCTGCTGCTGTTCGGCGACGTCCTGGACGCGGGGGAGGCGGCCGCGCTCGGGCTGGCCGACGCCCTCTGCGAGCCCGGATCCGCACGGCACAAAGCGGTACGGCCGGCCGGGCGGCTCACCGAAGGCGCTCCGTCCTCCAGCGCGGAGACCAAGCGGATCCTGTCCTGGCCCGCGGAACTCGACGCCGTACTCGCCGAGGAGGTACGGGCGCAGCCGCACCTGCCGGCCGGTGCGGACTTCGCCGAGGGCAGCAGCGCGTTCTTGGCCGGACGCGCTCCGCGGTTCACCGGACCGACCACAACGGAGCGGGCATGAGGCGGGCGGCGCGGACCACAGCACCGACGCGCCTGGCGCAGCAGGCACGACAAGGTCGAGGAGAAACCTATGGCGAGGCCCGGCGTTCCTTCCCGGACCCCGAAGGGTGATGGGGTGAACGTGGCAGACACCGAGCGGATGGCAGACACCGAGAGGGCAGAACGCTCCGACCCGAGGCGAACCGCTCGTGACGCGGCCAAGCCGGCCGGGCCACTGGCGGGCATCACGGTGGTGTCCCTGGAGCAGGCGGTGGCGGCTCCCATCTGCACCCGCACCCTCGGTGACTTCGGGGCTCGGGTGATCAAGGTGGAGAACCCGGAAGGCGGTGACTTCGCCCGGCACTACGACGACGTGGTGGGCGGCATGGCGGCGCACTTCGTATGGGTAAACCGGGGCAAGGAGTCGGTCACGCTGAACCTGAAGGATCCGGCCGGGATGGAGGTACTCCACCGGTTGCTCGACCGCGCCGATGTGATGGTCTCCAATCTTGCTCCCGGTGCCACGGCGAGGCTCGGTATCGCGCCCGCCGACCTGGCCGTCAGCCACCCGGAACTCATAGCCGTGGAGATCGACGGCTACGGGCCGGGAGGCCCGCTGTCCCACAAGCGTGCTTACGATCTGCTGGCCCAGGCGGAGTCGGGCGCATGCGCGATGACGGGCTTTCCCGGTGCGCCGGCCAAGCCCGGTCCGCCGATGGCCGACGTGTGCACCGGCCTGTATGCCGCGTTGTCGGTTCTGGCGCTGCTCTGCGGCAAGGAGCGTGGCCATGGTCGCGGCGCCGCCGCGGTCGCGGTGAGCCTGTTCGACACGATGACGGAGTTGATGGGGTATCAGCTCACCTACACGCTGCACACGGGTGTGGACCAACAGCCGGTCGGCATGGGCTCGCCCGCGGTGGCGCCGTACGGCGCCTACCGCACAGCGGACGGCCAGACCGTCGTCCTGGGCACGACGAACGACCGCGAATGGCGGCGATTCGCGCGTGACCTGCTCGGCCGGCCCGACCTGGCCGACGACGAACGCTTTCGTACCACCTCGGGTCGGGCTGAGCACCGTGAGTTCCTGGACGCGGAGATCGCCGACTGGTGCGCACGCCATGACCTGACGCGGGTGCAGAGCGACGCGGATGCCGCAGGGATCGGGAATGCCCGGTTCAACACACCGAGCGAGGTCATAGCCCATCCACACCTGATGGCCCGCGACCGGTGGCGCCGGATCGACACACCTCACGGTCAGGTACCCGCTCTGCTTCCACCTCCGGTCATCGCCGGCTACGAGCCACCGATGGGTGGGATCCCCGCACTCGGTCAGCACACCGAAGCCTTGCTCACCGAACTCGGCGTCACCGAGGACGACATCGCCGTGCTGCGCGCACAAGGCGCGGTGGCCCCGGCGCCTCGCTGAGGTGCCGGATCCATGCCTCGACGGCGCCATCGGCATGACCGTCGGGCAGGGTGGATTCACGGGTCAGTCGTCGGCTTATGAAGTCGATCAGGAACTCCTCGACGCCCAGCCGATACTCAGGCAGACCGTCACCATCCGGGACGCCTACCCCGACCCGATCTCCTACCTCCCAGACCGTCAACGGCGTCGCGGCCGGCCTGCGCAACACCGGCTGACTGTCGTCTGGGCGTGACGGTGCCCCCGTGCTGCGTACGTTCGAACACGGGGGCACCGCCTTGTCAGAAGGTCAGCCCTTCGATGCCCTGCGGCGGCGGAACACCAGGTAGCCGCCCGCGCCCAGCAGCGCTGCCGCGGCCGCCGAGATCAGGCCGACCGGAGCGCCACTGCCGGTCTCGGCGAGATCCCCGCCGTCCTGCGCGGACGGGGACGACGCCGCCCCCTGGACGGCAGGAGACCCGGAGGCGGCCGGGGCGGAGTCCGCGGAGCCCGTGGAGTCCTCCGCCGACTCCTCGCAGTCCGTCCAGAACACCTTGTGCTTCGCGGCGCCCTTCTCACCGTCGAAGTTCCAGAACAGCTTGTAGTGGCCGTCCGGCAGCGACAGTTCCTGCGTACGGCCGTGCCCCTCGGCATCGAGCGACAGCGAACCCGACTCGGCCGTCTCGCCCTTGACGTCGGCGGTCGGAGCCCAGGCCTCGATGTGCCAGTCGACCTGCTGGCCGCCGTCGAAGCCGAAGCCGTCGAGGTAGAAGGTGCAGACGTGCGGCTCGTTCTTGCGGAGTTCCTCGCCGGTGCCGGCGTCATGGATCTTCACGGTGCCGTTGTCGCCGAGGACCTCGGCAGTGGGGGCGGCGTGCGCGGCGGGGGCGGTCAGCAGCGCGGCTGCCGCGGCGACGGCGAGGGAGCCGGCGCGAGGGAGGGTGCGCATGGGCAGTCCATCTTCGAGTAGTGACACGGAAGATGTGGAGGGGGCGGCTCAGCTTCCCGTTCCGCCCGACCACGGTCAAGCACCAGAACGTCAGCCGCGTTCCATCAGTAACGTATCGCCCCCTTAGTCCGGGATAACGATCCGAGAACGTACAGATCTTCCATAGACGTGAAGGCGAACCAGAACGCTCCGAGAGCCACGAAAGCCGCCGTGACAAGCGTCAACCCCGCGCCGCCGAGCGCCCACGCATGACCCACGCCTTGCAGTCGTTGCGGTCCCCGGGCAGGGGCCGGCCCACCACGACGACCAGGCGGGTGTCGGCATCGATGACGGCCTGGTGATTGGTCGAGTACCGGTAGTTCTTCGACTGCGCGGCGATGGTGTGGTCCCGGGTCGGGCCCAGGGTGCCGTCCACGATGAGCACGGCGTCCTTCGCGAACCGCTTGCATGGCTGCAGCGCGAGTTGGGGTCCGGGGGGTCGATCACTCGGGCGGCGGCCGACTTCGACACCCCTAACGGTGGGACCAGTTGGCGCAGCGTCAGGTGCGTCCGCCAGTACGCAGCAACGAGCAGCCCCCGGTCGGCAAGCGGCAGTTTCCACGGCCGGCCTCGGCCCGACGCAAGGTGCTGGAATGGCTCACCGCGAAGATGCCGAAGGTGGCACTCGCGCTGGCGGGCGTGGGGACGTTGGTGATGCTGCTCGTATCCGCCGCGGTGCTCTTCCAGCGCTGATGCCGCCGCCGGTCTTCGTCCCCAGTTCGCGCGGGACCACGGCATCAGCCGGCGTCCGCCCCGAGGTCGATGCGCATTGCCGCCCGCAGGCGCGTCAGCGCGTCCTCGTACCGGCCTCTTCCCTGCGCGTAGACGTTGCTGTCCGACAGGGCACCCTCGCCCGCCAAGTCCCGGACATCACGAAGCCGGCGGAAGGCGTCCTCGGATGCCTCCACCACGGCTGGCGGGGCGGTGATCGTCATTTGGTAGCGGAGCCCGTAGCACGGGGCGAAACACTCGCGTGCGGCAACGGCGCGGTCCTGCACTGAAAGGGCCGTGTCGCGGGCCAGACTGCGGAATCCGTTGCGCGCCTCGGACAAGCACGCCAGATACTCCCCGTAAAGGACCCTCCGTACGGTCGTCTCGCGCTCCCGGCTCTCGCGGCGCCAGCGGCCGCGCTCGAGAAAAGCCGCGGATGCGGTGGCGATGACGGCACCCACGCCTGCACTGACCAAGGTCATCCACTCCATGGCCCGAGTCTGGCCACTGCGCGGGGAGTTGACACCGCCGGGCAGCCTCGGCGCCGCCGCACCACGACGGACACGACGGACCGTCCCGGGCCCCAGATAGTTCAGGAAGCCACCTCGCGCGCCGTTGGACGTTCAGGGACTGGAGGTGCCGGTGGCTTCTGCTGGCAGGGGCGCGGGTACGGGGCTGGAGTGCTTGCGGGCAGGGGGATTTCGTCCAGGCGCAGCGGCTGCGGGCCATCCGGACCCTGCAGAGCGAAGCGCAGATTGCGCTTGTCGTCCACCTCCTGCCGGAGTGTCTCCGACAGCCCGCGGGAGAGCCCGCAGGCGCGGATAGGGTGCCTGGCGGGCACGGCCGATACCGGGCCCGCTCGGGTGAGTGTGCGCTGCATCGGTGCGGTGCGGGGCCACCGCACGCACGAGGTCCGCCTGTGACGCGGTGCTGCTGTGCTGAGGAGACCGGCCTGAACTTCGACACGGACGCCGTCCTGCGCCAGCCGACCGAGTCCAGCGAGGTGCGGCTGTTCGAGCTCGACAACGGCACCTGTCCCAGGCCCGCTCGCCAAGAAGGTCTGGGACTACGAGCGTTATGCCGGGAACCGCATCTGGGAAGGTGTCAGCGGCGCCAACGGCAAGACGTACGCCTTCTGGCAGCGCTACCGCTACATCCGCAGCGACGGTTCCCCACCCCGCCCGAGGTCCTGGCGGGCAGGCCCGAGCACCTGCTCGACAACCGCCTGGAGGCGCTCGCCTGGGACGTGCGCGCCATCACGCTGTCCGCCCTGAAGTGCGGCGGGCCGTGGCACGAGATCGGTGTGGACGACCCGTCCCCTCGCAGGGAGCGCTACTCGGAACCGGTCAGCCGCTGACCTCAGGTCACATACCGGGCCACCGTGTGGTGGTCGACGCCGGTCAGCACGGCCGCGGCGCGGTAACTGCCCGTGTGGTCGTACGCCTCAAGGATCTCCATGATCTCCCTGCTGTTCTTCACCCGCCCGAGCCTCGCCGAGCGGCATGCGTACATAGCGAGCGGGGAGATATCTGGCCGTACGTGGGGAATCCCGTGGGCTCTGATCCACTTCTTGTGGGGGCCGTTGCGGAGTGTCGCGATGCTCAGTGCTCGCGGTGGTATTCGGCGACGGCGCTGAACGCGGCCTTGGGCTCCCACGGCATGTCGGGGTAGGCGTACCCGTGGCCGTCCTCGAGGACCCTGACGATGCCGTAGCTGGCCAGGTCCAGGTCGTCGCGGGAGCCGCCGTCGGGGCGGTGCGGATGGGAGTGCAGCGCGAAGAGGAACACGAACGTCGTATCGACGCCCTCGGCGTCGAAAACCTCCAGAAGTTCGCGCAGATACGCGGCCTGCGCCGCCTCATCGCGGGTGTACTCGCCGTTCAGCCGGAGCGGCTTGCCGCTGTCCGGGTCATTCTCGACAATCTCCAGGCCGCGGGCACCGGCGGCGCCCGCGCCGCGGTAGGTGGCCGAGCCGAACTCGGTGATCGCGACCGGCTTGCCCTGCGCGACCAGGGTGCGGACGCCGTCGGCAAACTGGTCGGCAATCTCGGCGGATCGATACAGGTCCAGGGACACGAGGTCGAAGGGGGTCCAGTCCACGCGGTCCAGTGGCACGGCGGCGTAAGTGATGGGGCCGCCGAAGCGTTCGCGGACCACGACTGTTGCCTTGCCCAGGAAGTCGTTGACCCGTCTGCTGACCGCGCCGATGTGCTCGCGTAGCCGGTCCGGCCGGCTCAGCAGCGCCAGGCGCTCGTCGAAGGTGTCGCCGGGCAGGAAGCCGAGGTTCATGATGCTCATCTCGGCGCCGGTGACGAACACGACCTCGACACCGCGCCGCCGCAGGCGCTCGGCCCGGTCGGCGCAGTCGGCGAACAACGCCAGCATCTCCTCGGCGGTCTGTTCCAGAGGGTACGGCGAGAACCACACCTCCAAGCCAAGGTCTGCGGCGAGTCCGGCGGCCTGCTCCAGCCGGTCGGGGTCGCCGCCGACGACACGGACCGCGGTGCAGTGCAGGTCGTCGCGGATGATGCGTAGTTCACGCTCGACCACCGCAGGGTCGACGTGCTCGCGGGAGAGCCCGCCGCGGATGAAGCCGGTGTCGTAGGTGATGCCATTGGCGCGCATACTACGGCTCCCCTCGATCATTATTTAGGTACTTGACGTACCCTACTTGCCGATGTGACAAGGTCAAGGCCACCATGGGAGGGAACGATTGGTACCGGTAGCGGGAAGGGTCCATGGCGGAGGCTTCGACGAGACAGGCGGGAGCCGGACAGACGCGACGCCGCGGCGCGGCTCTGGCAGACGCGATCCTTAAGGCGGCCGTCGACGAGCTCACCGAGTCCGGATACGCCGGGCTGACGATGGACCAGGTCGCCAAGCGCGCCGGCACCAACAAGAACGCCATTTACCGGCGCTGGCCGAACCGCCTGGCCCTTGGGGCCGCCGCCTACCGGCAGATGACTACGACCGTCCAGCCGCCCGACACCGGCAGCCTGCGCGGCGACGCCCTGGAACTGCTGCGCGCGGCGAACCGGCACTGGAGTTCCCCGCTCGGCGCGATCCTGCGGGACCTGATGGCCGCCGCCGGCGGCGCGTCAGAGTTCCTCGCCCAGTTGCCGGGGCAGTCCACCGACGCCGTGACCGCCACCTGGCTGACTGTCCTGGGGCGCGCGGTCGCTCGCGGCGAGGCCGCGCCGGAGGTGCTGCACCCCCGGGTCGCCACAGCGGCGATCGTCCTGCTCCGCAACGAGTTTGTCGTGCGCGGCGTCCCCACTGCGCCGGACGAGGTTCTCGTCGAGATCGTCGACGAGGTGTACCTGCCGCTGGTACGCGGCCGCGGCACGGGCTGACGGGCTGGCGACGGCGTGAGCGGCTGTTGCCGGGAATGCCTCAGTCAGCGAGGAGTATCTGCAGGCGGAGAAGGTCGAATCCGGCGCGACCATATCCGTCCCTTTTGATCCGTTTCACCCTATTAACGTTGCCCTCGACCTTGCCGGAGCTCCACTCCAGGGTGAGTCCGGCGGCGACGGCGTCGAAGTCCTGGCGCAGGCCGCGGGCCAGGCTGCGCAGAGGCTTGAAGCCGGTGTTCTCTGCGCTGGTGAGCCAGTCGGCCAGGTCGCTGCCGCGGCGCTCGGTCATCATCGTGGCGAAGGAGCGGACGCACGCGGCGACGGCGTCCAGCTCGGGGCAGCGGGACAGCAGCTTCTTGAGCTTGAGTGTGCTGCTCTCTTCCAGGTGGTCCGGGTGCGAGGTGATCAGCCAGGTGGCCTTGCGGACGGTCAGCTCGTCCGGCTTGTCGGGTGCGGGCTTGCCGCTGGCTCGGATGTCTTGCAGGTGGCGGCGGACGGTTGCGCCCGCTGCCACGGTAGCCGCGCTCGCGGATCTCCGTGCACAGTCGGGCAGCGTCCGTGCAGCCCTCGTTCCACCGCTGGTACAGATGGGACAGGTAGGGGTGGATGCGCCCGCCCCGTCGTGCGCCGGTCCCTGAGGGCGGAACCTCGTCGGGGGTGGCGGCGTACGCGTAGCGGCGCACTGTCTTACGGTCCAAGCCGAGGGTCTCGGCGATCACCTGGATCTGCACGCCCTTGTCGTACAGGGCGTGCACGGCGGCGTGGCGCTCGCGGCGTTGTATGGCGCGCAGCCCTTCCATCGGCGCCGGCACCTCCTGCTCCACCGCCTCGGAGGACGGCGCGGTGGCGTCCGGTGTCGGCTCGCCGGTGGGCTTGGTCAGGCAACTGCGGTGAGTGGCAACGCATTTTTCGACCGCCTCGCACAGGTTCTTCCACAAATGGAACCTGTCCGCCACTTGTATCGCGTCGGGACAGGCGGTGCGCACGGCCTCGGCGTAGGCGCTGGCCCGGTCCCTGCAGACGATCTCCGCTCCAGGGTGCGCACGCAGCCAGGCGGCGAGGGTGTCCGCAGTGCGGTCGGGAAGGACGTCCACTCGCTCCCCGGTCTCCACGTCCAAGATGATCGTCCCGTAGACGTGGCCCTTCTTCAGAGCGAAATCGTCCACACCCAGGACCCGCGGTGCAGCGCCCACGTGCTTGTCCGGAAGTCTTCGCACCAGCCTGAGCAGGGAGTTCGCGCTCGTCGGTACCGAAAGATGCGCGGCCAGCCGGGCTGCCGGGCGCCCGGCCAGGGCCAGCGCGATCTTCTCCAGCGCGCGGCGTAGAGACGGTGTGCGCCGCGCAAACCGCTCGGTGAGACCGTCCACCTGCTCGACGAAGGTGCGGCGATCGCACTCCGCTACCGGGCACAGGAACCGTCGCACCGCCAAGTCGATGACGACTTTCTGCCCGGCCACCGCGAGGTCGGCCAGGCGCCGCCGGTAGCCACCGTGGACGCGGCCGGACACCGCGCCGCATCCGGGGCAGGCTGCCTCCCGGGTCACCGTCCGCGCGGCGAGGGCCACCGCCTCGTCGTCCACCGTGACCTCCTCGACCACCACGGGTGCCAGATGGGAGAAGGCCATCAAGAACACGCTGCAATTACACGGACGGCCATCCTTGCAGCTCCATGTGACGCCGCGTCACCGCCCCACAAGAAGTGGATCAGAGCCATCCCGTGGGCTCTTCCAAGATTTCCGTGAAGCGGGTCCATGCCTCTGTGCGCCCGTGACGCTCCGTCACGACGGCATGGACACTCGGGGCGTGTGAAGAGCTGCTGAAGTCCCTGCTGCCGCACCTGGGCGGGGTGCTGGTGGAGGAAGTGTAGTCATGCCAACTCGGAAGGCCGATAACCCCGTTGTGGGGCTACGAAGACGGTAATGCGGTGCGGCCGGGCTCGGGATCTGCGCGGCCTGGAGAATCTCCTGCCGCTCGGCCTGTTGCAGTGCGCGTTCCTGTTCCCAATGCTGTTCCCGCCCCGCGACACCTACGTCGGCTGGCAGCACCACTGTGGCTCACCGCATCGGTTGGCGCGTTCGGCCAACTGGAACGCTCGGCGCTCCCTCTGTTCCAGGCCTGCGAAGTCCCGGGGGGGCGAACACGTCGAAGCAGTTAAATTCATAATATTTAGAGGTAATTAGCCCTATGGTTTGGGTTGTGAACGGCCACCAGCGGGTGCAAGACGACGAGGGAAGCGCGGCCCGACTCCTCGCGCTGTCGGACGGTGTGTTCGCCATCGCGATGACGCTGCTGGCGTTGGACATCACGCTGCCCGACGGGCTGGACCCCGCCGGTTTCCGGCAAGCGCTGGGGGATGTGATGCCCAACGTGTGGGCGTACGCTCTCAGTTTTGTGGTCATTGCGGCGTTCTGGCGGGGTCACCACCAGATTTTCCGGTACGCGCGAGAGGTGGACGGGACCGCCGTCCGGATCGGGCTGCTGTGCCTTGGGCTGATCGCCCTTATGCCCTTCCCTACCACCCTGCTGGCCGAGTACGGGGACCTGCCGCAATCGGTGGCCATCTATTCCGGCGCCGTCGCGGCCGTGGGGGCGGCACAACTCGCACTGACGGTCGTAATGTGGAAACGCCCGTGGCTGGGCAGCACACCGCTACCCGATCCCGTCGCGCGCAACGACGTGGCGGATCTGGCGTCGACTGTGCTGGTTTTCGCCGTCGCCGTGCCGCTCGCCTTCGTGTCCCCGACGGGCGCGAAACTGTGGTGGGCGGTATTGATCCCGGTCAAGTCCGTGACCGGCGGGCGGGGCAAGCGCCTGCGCGCGGCCGCCCAGCAACTCGGCGCCCAGTAGGGGTCTGTCAAACGAACGACTCTGCCCCGTAATCGGTGGTAGCGCTGTGTAGTGATCGCTGGAGAAGGATGCGGTGGCGGAGCAGGGGGAACCCGGCTCGGCCGTGCATCTGCCTCGTGATCCTCTTGGTTTGCGTGTTGACGCTCTCGGTGTGGCCGTTGTGGTAGGGGAGGGTGAGCCCTCCGTCGCGGCGGCGCGGTCGAGTTCGAGGCCCTTCGCGAAGGAGTGCAGGCGGGGCAGGTCGGCGGGGCGGACCTGGGTGATCCAGTCGGTGAGCTTGGCGTCGTTGCCCTCCGCCTGGGTCAGGAGCTGCGCGAACTCGCTGGTGAGACGGGCGAGTTCGGCCATCTCGGGGCAGGCTTTGGTAAGTTCCCGCAGGAGTGCGGTGTCCTTGTCGCGCAGGTTCTCGGGGCGGGTGAGGAGGAGCCGGGCGAAGCGCTGCGGGGTGGTCACGAACCGCTCGCCCTCGGCGCGGCCCTGGGTGATGTGGCGGTACAGCAGGTTGAGGCTGCCGGTGTAGCCCGGCTCCTGGATCTCCCGGAACAGGTGCTTGACGGCGACGGCCGGGCCGGTGGCGCGGCGGGCGCGGAGGTGGTCGCCGTAGGGGGCGACGAGCGTGGGCTTGTAGCGGGGTGCGCGGCGGTCTCCTTCATGCGGGCGTACCGCTTGACGGTGTTCAGGGCGAGATCAAGGCGGCGGGCGCATTCGAGCAGGCCGACGCCTTGGTCGAGCAGGTCGTGGACCTGCCGTCAGCGCTCGCGGGTGGTCTCCTCGCGGACGCCCCCGGGCTGGGCGGGGTTCCCGGCGGTGGCCCAGCAGGCGCCGTGGGAGCGGACCTCGGCCAGGACCTTGCCGCACAGGTTGGTCCCAGGTGCCACCTGTCGCTGACCTGCACCGCTTCCGGGAGGCCTGGCGGATCGCCCCGCCGTAGGAGCCCGAGCCGTCCCGGCAGACGCACTCCGCCCCGGGTTGCTCGCGCAGCCACGCGAGCAGGGGCATCCCACTGTTGTCGGCCGGGCCGTGCGGGCAGGCGTACGCCGAACCGCTGACGGCAGGCCTATGGGCGGTGGCCCCGCCCCAGGGTGTCCTCCAGCCAGTCGAAGACGAGCTCGCAGTGCTGCTGTGGCGCCATCGGCGAGCAGTGCAGCTGGGCACCGGTGGCCGCCGTCAGCAGCTGGAAATCCTTGGGGGCACGCAGCAGTTCGTAGAACGCGCGCGGCTGGCCGGGGTAGAACTGCTCGTCGTCGTAGTCCAGCACGAGCGTGGGGCACTTGATACGGCCCACGACCTCGGTGATGTCGAGCGCCATGATCCGTTGGGCCGGTGTCCAGAAGTCGGTGAAGATGCGGCCCTGACGGGCGGCCAGCATCGCGGGGATCGAGAACGGCTCGACCCGCTTCTCGATCGTCGCCGCTTCCTCCGGGCTCAGCTCGGGGACTACCTCTTCGTTCCAGATGCGGTTGGTCTCCGCCTTGTCGGGGCCCACGATGCTCCGGAGCTCCGGCGGAAAAGCCAGCCACGGCGAGAGCACTCCCGGCATCGCGGCCAGCGCTGCAATCCTGCGTTCGAAGGCCGCTGCGCGCGGCGCGAGGTCGCCGCCCATCGACAGCCCGGTCAGGGCGATGCGCCGCTCGTCGACGTCCCTGCGGCGCTCCAGCCAGTCCACCAGGGGAGAGACGACCCGCTCCCAGCGAGGGGTGAAGACGACCTGGTCGACGAAGAGCAGCTGGCCCTGGCCCGGTCCGTCGTACACGAGCGCGTTCCATCCGCGGGCGAGCGCTGCGGAGACCCCGTACGTCCACATGTCGACGTTCTGGCCGTCGCTGCCGTTGGTGAGGATGACGGTCGGCCTGGCCCTGCCGGAGGTATCGGGGCGGAAGAACCAGACAGGGATCGACGTCCCGCCCTCGTACGGGACCTGATGGGTGATCGCCGCCGGTGTGCACAGCCGGGCGAACGTGTCCCAGGAGCGACGCCCGGCGAGGTAGAGCTCTTCCTCGTCGCCGGGGGTGTCCGAGCCGAGCACGAAGAACAGCGCCTGGTCGTAGTACTGGGCCGCCCGCAGCGAGCGGGAGCGCCGGCTCTGCGGATGCCGGGTCGCGGTGGCCGTCAGCCGGTCCCCCCAGCGCCGGAACTCCGCGGTGAAGGTCTGCTGGTCCGCCCCCGCGGCGTTGATCGCGTTGACCGCGGTCAGGACCTCGCCGACCTCGCTGGAGCCGAACCCGGCGCCGCCCAGGGCCAGCAGCGCGGCGAAGTTGAGCGCGGGGTCCGTGAACAACTGCATGGCTCCGGGCGTCGGCGACGCGGCCGTGGCCGCGGTCGTGGACGACGGGCTGGACGTGGCTGACCCACGAATTCCGGCGGGTACCAGCGCAGAGGCCGTCGGCGCCGAGGCCACAAGGGCCGCTCCGGCTCCGGCCGCCAGGCCTGCGAGCGCCCCCCTTCGGGTGGGCCTCGCCGCTCGGTCTGAGGATGCGTTCGTCATGCCCGGACACGCTAGGAGCCTGCGTCGCCCGGGCCGCAGCGCCACTCCCACCGGTCCTCCGAACGGACCGCGCCCCAACGCCAGGAGGAGCGGCAGGCTGTCATGGCCGGCGACGTACCGGTGGGGCTACAGCCGCGCTGACTGCGCTGTAGACGGTTCCCTGCGAGGCCTGCCCTGTCCGGTCGATCAGGCCGGATCAGCGAGCGGGGTCTGGCGTGGTGCATCGCAGGCCGGAGGATGCGGGTCCCCCCGCCGAAGGCAGGGGGAGAGCCCACGCGGAGCGTAGGCGAGTGACGCAACGCAGCATGGGGGCAGCTCCCATGCCCGAATGGCTACGGGGGAGTGCCGTGCCAGGGCACACGAGCCCCGCAAAATCGGCCGGACAGGGCTAGATGCGCCTAGGCGTCCTTTTGCCTCAGGAGCTGTGAAGAGGTTCCTGACCTGC
The DNA here is from genome assembly GCF_039532825.1 of Streptomyces vastus. NCBI lineage: Bacteria > Bacillati > Actinomycetota > Actinomycetes > Kitasatosporales > Streptomycetaceae > Streptomyces > Streptomyces vastus. The sequence goes on along the minus strand of NZ_BAAASJ010000122.1, from coordinate 43,217 downwards.
GCATTCACCCTCGTCGTGCCGGGTCAGGCGTTCGCCGAGGCGACAGCTGCGCGGAACTCGTGCGTCATGAGGGCGACCGAGCCGCGCTGAACAGACGCCTCGCCCGGCTCGGCACCCACTCTGGCCACTGCGGGCATTCCGCGATCCGGCCGCCGACGACTACGGCGTGTGGCGGCAGCCCATCCGGGGGTGCAGGCGGCCGCGGAGTCCTCGGCGAGGGCGCGGGCCTGTTCGGTGCGGCCCAGTGTGAGGTGCGCCTCGGCTTGGTGCAGGGCAAGTTCGGGTTCGTCGAAGCCAAAACGGCCCGGCGCTTGGCCGACCTCGTCGGCGTCGAGTTCGGTCAGCGCCACGTCGAGGGCGGCGTTGGCCTCCCGGTCGCGGCCCTGCTGGGCGAGGGTGGGCAGCAGCGCCCAGGCGTGGAGCTGGGCACGGACGAGGCCGCCGGGGCGGCGGCCGCGCCGCGTTCGGCATAGGTGAACGCGGAGGTCAGGCTGCCGGTGCTGCGAGCGCCCCCGTAGGCCCACGCGGTCAGAGCCGCATCACCGCACCGATTCGCGTACGACACGGCAGTGACCCGGTGGGTGCGCGCGTCGGCTGCGTCGTCCGGGTGGAAGGCCAGGTTGCCCAGCAGCCCCGACAGCCGGCCGACCTGGCGGTGCGGCTCGGTGCCGCCCGCGTCGGGGAGCAGCCTGGCCAGCAGGGCGCGGGCGGCGCGGCCCCCCGGAACAGCACCGGTACGGGGTGCTTGCTGTAGTTCAAGTGGTAGTGGTCGGCGGCGGCTTCGGCGAGTTCGTCCACCAGCGGGCTGCCCTCGGGTTCGGCCAGGAGCGCGAGCTGGAGGGACTCTCTGACTGACGCAGGCCCAGCATCGGTGGTCATCGGATCCGCTCCTGTCGGCCGGATGCGGCGACGCCGGCGTCGTTGCGACCGTATCCGATCATCTCGGCGGTCCACGCGGACAACTGCCGTACACGCGCAGCCTGATGCAGTCCCGGCTGCCAGGGCCGGGCCCGGTAAGCACGGCACAGAGATTGACCGGCTGCCCGCCCCGCCACCGGATGCACGGGCGGCGCTCAGCACCTGCGTGTGGCACGACGCGATGGCGCCGTACGCGGTGTGGAGGGGACTCTGGTCCACGCGCCGCCGCACCTACCGCTACCAGCCTCTCGGCTGTTGCTTGAGCAGGCTCCAGATCCCCTCCTGCGGGTTGATCTCCGGTGCGTACGGCGGCAGGTGGAAGAGGACCAGCCAATCCTTGTGCTCCTCAGCGAAGTCGAACAACTCCTGCTGAAGATGCACGTTCAGGTTGTTCCACACCCACACCACCGGGGTGCCCAGCTGCAGGTGCACCGTGCGGATGAAGTCCCGATAGTCGCTCCAGGTGAACGCCTTCGGCTCCCCTCCCCGCCGCCCGCGGTAGACCTGGACCTTGAAGAACATCCGTGGGCGCCGTCCGGACCTGAAGCACACCGCGCCGGCGATGGTGACCCGGCCCCCGCGACGGCCGGCCACCCGTACGATCGGACGGGCGCCGCGCGGGGCCCAGGTCCGCCCCTTGGGTGGGATCAGTGACTGACCAATCTCGTCCGCGAAGCAGATATGGCGCAGGGAACTACACCCATCGAACTTGCCGGCCGCTGTTCAGGCAGACCCGAGCGTGCGCTTGTATTCGCCGCGCTCGGCCGGTCGACCGGTGCGGTGGGAGCGGGTCAGCGCCCGGCGGCCGAGGACCATGGCGACCAGTCCCAACGGGACGGCCACGATGGCTCCGACGAGCCCGTTGCCGGTGCCGGGACCACCGCTGGAGGTGGCCAGGTGCAGCACCGCAAGGGCCGTGCCGACCAACCCGACTGCCATGGCCGACAGGGCGCCGGTGCGCGCGTTGCCGGCGTTGATTCGTCCGGCGGCGCGGGCCAGGGCCAGCCAGCCGATGGCCACGCCGAGCAGCCCTACCCCGAGGGCCAGGTTGGCCCCGGTCCGCCCGTCGCCGATGATCCCGCCCTCTGCGGCCGCCAGGATTGCTTGCGAAGCGCTCATGGTCCTTCTCCTCTTTCGTCCGCGGCAGATGCCCGAATTCCGATAGGGCTCGAGCGTGCCTGCCGACCGCGCCGCCGGTCGTCCCGCAGGCGCAGACACTTCGCGCTGCTGCCGATGCCGCACCCGGATACTCCGGGTGCGGCAGGAGTCACGCAGGTACCGCGGGTGCGGTAGAAGGCCGCTCGTCCCCGAGCGGGACTCGGGCCGCCTGGGCATCCGGCTAGGGTGCGCGCATGGACAAAGGACGGTTCGGTGTCCCGGCCTGGTTCGTAGACTGGGCGATCGCCCTCGGCGTGGCGGCGCTGCTCCTTGGTACCGGGCTGTCCGGGAAGCGGCCCGACGCGGATCCCGCCTGGCTCGGCTACGCATTCCTTGCTGCCGGCGGCCTGGCGCTGGTCGCGCGTCGCCGGGCTCCGCGAGCCGTGCTGGCCGTCACCGGGTTGTGCGCGGTGGGCTACCAGGCGGCCGGTTTCGAGGTGCTCGCCGTGTCGTACCTGGTCGCGGTGTACGGCGCGGTGCGGGCCGGGTACCGCGCCCTGACGGTGGCGGCATCCGTGACCTTGCTGGCCGCGTTGCACCTCACGGCCCTGGTCTTCCGCGACGGGCCTGCGGGCGAGGTGTTGGCGCAGGCCCGGCACGTACTCGAAGTGGCCTGGCTGATCGCCGCGTTCGCCGCCGGTGAGGCGCTGCGGCAGGCCGAGCGGCGGGCGGCGGAGGCCGAGCGTACGAAGGAGGAGACCGCGCGGCGCCGCGCCGATGAGGAGCGGCTGCGCATCGCGCGGGAGCTGCACGATTCGCTCACCCACCAGATCTCGGTCATCAAGGTGCAGTCCGAAGTGGCCGTCCACGTGGCCCGTCGGCGCGGCGAGCAGGTGCCGGAGGCCCTGCTGGCGATCCAGGAGGCCGGCCGGGAAGCGAGTCGGGAGCTGCGTGCGACCCTGGAGGCGCTGCGCGACGACGACACCACCCCGCCGCCCGGTCTCGACGACATACCGGAGCTGGTGAAACGGTTCCAAGCGACCGGCCTGGAGGCTTCGTTGACCATCGAAGGACACCGAACCGACGTGCCGGCCGCGGTGGGCCGGACCGCCTACCGGATCGTGCAGGAATCGCTCACCAACATCGTCCGGCACTCCGCCGCGGCCACCGCGTCGGTCCGTATCGCCTACCGCCCCGACGCCCTCGCGATCCGCGTCGATGACGACGGCAGGGCCATCCCTGGCGCCGCGCCGACGCCCGGTCTGGGGCTGCTCGGGATGCGCGAGCGCGTCACCGCCCTCGGCGGCCGGCTGCGTGCAGAACCGCGCAGTGAAGGCGGCTTCACCGTGCAGGCCGAACTTCCCGCGAACGGAGCATCGTGATCCGTGTCCTGCTGGTCGACGACCAGCCGCTCATCCGCAGCGGATTCCGCGCGCTGCTCGACCTCGAGGGCGACATCGAGGTGGTGGCCGAGGCGGCCGACGGCAGCGAGGGGCTGGCCCTGGTCAGGGAGCACTTGCCCGACGTCGCGCTCATCGACATCCAGATGCCCCTCGTCGACGGGATCGAGGCCACCCGCCGGATCGCTGCCGACCCCGCCCTGGCCGGTGTGCATGTCGTCATCCTGACCAACTACGGCATGGACGAATACGTCCTCGACGCACTGCGCGCCGGCGCCGCCGGTTTCCTCGTCAAGGACATCGTGCCGGACGACCTCCTGCACGCTGTGCGTGTCGCCGCTCGCGGCGACGCCCTGCTCGCACCATCCATCACCCGCAAGCTGATCAACCGGTACGTCAGCCAGCCGCTGCCCACCGCTGTCGGCACCGGGCTGGAGGAGCTGACCAGCCGTGAACGCGAGGCTGTTGCCCTGGTCGCCCACGGCCTGTCCAACGACGAGATCGCCGACCGCATGGTGATCAGCCCGCTGACCGCAAAGACCCACGTCAACCGGGCCATGATCAAGCTCCACGCCCGCGACCGCGCCCAACTGGTGGTCCTCGCCTACGAATCCGGCCTGGTCGCCCCACGCAATCACTGACATCCCCCCTCGACCGGCGCGTCACCCGCAGCGCCGCCGCGATCTGCCCCGTACCCGCTCCCGCCTCGAACCGCTTGGCCGCCTCCAGCCGCACCGCCTCACGCTTCTTCTGCTCGGCAGGCGTCAGCTCGCCCCCTTGCGCATACCGCATGATGTGGTCGTACCGCAGGGATCACGACCCGTCACACCACCCCGGACATCGCGGATTCAGCCTGAGTAGGAGCGGTGACTTTCACGGCGGTTATCGATCAGCATGGCACGCGGTATCACCGGCCGATCGGAAGGAAGACGTTCCATGAAGGCCCAACTCCCTGTACCGGCACGCCGTCTCACCGCGCGCCGCCGCCCCCTTCCCGGCCGGGCAGGCGCTTCTGGAACTCCTCGTCGGTGCCGGTAGCGACGCCGTGGACGTGTTCCCCGCGGTGCCCGACGACTGGCCGGACGTCCTCGTCGCCGGGCTGCTCGCCCCCGGCGGGCACGTGGTGGACGCCGAGCGCCACCCCCGCGGCCGACGGCCGTGTGCTCACCCTGCGGCACGGCGTCGACGGCGACGCGGAGGTGTGGACCAGCCGCCCCGGGGACACCGCGCCCCACCGCAGGGCCGTGGCACGCCCGGCCGGTCCCGGCGCCGCGCTGGTGCCCCCGGCCCCGGGGACGACCTGACCGTTCTGCGCACGGGCGACGACCCGGACCTGACGGCACGGCAGGTCCCCGCGGCCCGCTGACGTCCCCTACCCGCACGCTACGGGGGCGGGGCAGGTGGACAGCACCTGCCCCGCCCCCGTTCGCGTCGCGGCCGTCACTTGCCGGAGATCGCCTCCAGCATGTTCGTACCGGCCGCCCGCCGGGCGGGCCACATCGCCGCCATCACCGCGGCCACCGAGATGCCCACCAGTGCCATCCCGATCACGGTGAACGGCATCGTGAAGTCCCACAGCAACTGCCCGAACATCGCGTGCTGCATCACGGCACCCACCGGCACGCCCACCAGCACGCCGAGCAACGCCCCGAACATCGAGATGACGATGCTCTCGGCCCGGATGGTCCGTCGCACCAGGAGCCGCTTGGTCCCCACCGCCCGCATCACACCGATCTCCTGGGTCCGCTCCATCACCGACAGCACCAGCGTGTTGACGACGCCGAACACCGCGATGACGATCGCCACCCCGAACATGGCGTACATCAGCGTGAACGCGAACCGCTGCTGGTCGACGCCCTGTTCGACCAGGCCCTCCCGGTCGGTGACGGCCACATCGGGACGGTCCCGGAACGCCGCCTCGATACCGGCCCGCGCCTTGTCCGGTCGGAGCCCGTGGCGTACAGCAGGGTGATCTGCCGGCGCAGCGCCTCGGGTGCCTTTGCCGCGTCCAGGTAGATGCTCGCCTGGAGCTCCGTCGCGTCGTAGATGCCCACCACGCGCTGGGTCACAGACGTCTTGGCGTCCAGCTTCAGGGTGATCTCGTCGTCCATGCCCAGCCGCAGAATGTCTGCCTGCCGGTCGAACGTCGGTGGTCGTCCGCCGCGGCTGCCGTGGTTGTGCCGGTGTCGCTGCTGGTCGCCCTTCTCTGGGATGGTGTGCCCGATGCCGCGTTTGCGCAGGTAGACGCGGAAGCCAGGGGAGCTGTAAGCCTTGTCGGCGATGACCTGGTCAGGCCTGCATCGAGGTCGGCCCATGCCGGCGCGAGGGACACGGATGCGCTCCAGAAGAGGTCGCGCGCAGATACTGTTGTGGCGTTGCACTGGCGTCACCAGGACTGCGAGCGGGCGCCCCTTGCCGTCGCAGGCGAGGTGGCTTTTGCTAGCCAGTCCGCCTCGGGATCGGCCGAGGGCGTGATCGTCCGGTTCGTCCGGTCTGTTGATCCCCCTTTTCGGTCGGTGGCGGCGGCGTGCTGGCGCCAGAAGATCCCGGTCCGGATCTTGTAAACCATCCCGTTGATGACCTGCGGGTCCGACACCCGCGGCCGGCCCGTCGCAGCCCGCGGTATCAGCGGAGCGAGTAACTCCCACTCCTCATCGGTGAGTTCATGACGGCGTATCACCTCACCATGATCCACCATCCGATAATCTCTGAAGACGGGCTACACCTGTATTGATCAAGAGCGTTGTTGACACTGGCCGTGCTTGATCATGGCGAAGACCTCCGGTGTGGTGGAGGTGTCGAGTCTTCACCGCACGGAGGTCTTCGTGTCCCACCGTAATGCCCGGCTGACCGTTCACGGCAGGCAGCTGCTGTCGAACGTGTCCGCACCGGACGCCCCGTCGCGCATGTCGCCGCCGAGATGGGCATCTCCCGCGTCACCGCTCACAAGTGGATGCGCCGCTGGCGGACCGAAGGCGAGCAAGGACTGCACGACCGGTCCAGCCGTCCGCGCACGACACCGCACCGCAGGGCGGGGGCGATCGAGGCCCGCGTGTGCCGTCTTCGGCAGGACCGCAAGCTCGGCCCGGCCCGCATCGGCCCGATCCTGGGCCTGCCCGCCTCGACCGTGCACCGCATCCTCACCCGGCACGGCCTGAACCGCCTGTCCTTCCTGGACCGGCCCACCGGCCAGGTCATCCGCCGCTACGAACGCGACCGGCCCGGCGAACTGGTCCACGTCGACGTCAAAAAGCTCGGCCGGATCCCCGACGGCGGCGGGCACAAGGCGCTGGGCCGCCAGGCCGGCCGGGCCACACGCGGCGCCATGGGCTTCGACTTCGTCCACTCCGCCGTCGACGACCACAGCCGCCTCGCCTACAGCGAGATCCACCCGGATGAGAAAGCCGCCACCTGCGCAGCCTTCCTGCGCCGGGCGGCGGCCTTCTTCACCGCATCGGGCATCGACCGCATCGAGCGGGTCCTGACCGACAACGCCTGGCCCTACCGCAAGAGCTTCGCCTGGCAGCAGACGCTGGCCGACCTACCGACGCCCTGCCAGACTTTCTGCACACCTACAACCACCACCGCTGCCACACCGCACTCCGAGGCCAGCCACCCATCAGCCGCGTCAACAACGCTGCGGGGCAATACACCTAGCGCTCTACGCGCTTCAGGCCGCGCACGGCCGGGATTGCCAGCAGCAGGGCGCAGACGACGAGCGCCATGGACGCGGACACGCACAGCAGCGGCACCGTCCCCACGACGACCGCGAGCGGCCCTGCCACCGCCTGCCCGACTGGCTTCATCACCAGCGAGCCGGCCGCGTCGTACGCGTGCACCCTGCCGAGGACGTCCTGCGGGATGTGCGTCTGCACGCTCGTGTGGAACATGACGATCCAGAACGCCATGCCCACGCCGCTCACCCCGTAGCACCCGGCGATGAGCGGCGCGGGAAGGCCGAGAGCGACCCCCAACGGCATGAGCGCCCACAGGATCATGGAGAGGGCGCCAGCACGGAGCGGATACCGCGGGCGGAGCCTGATCGCGACGATCCCGCCCAGCACACTTCCCGCCCCGAGGGACGACATGACCAAGCCGAACGCCGATGCTCCGTAGTCGGTGACCAGCGTACTGTTGCCTAGGGTCATGGTGGGGCCTGCGCCAGCCACCTGCCAGAGCATGAAGACGACGATGACACTCCACAGCCAGGTCCTGGCCCGGAACTCCCGCCACCCCTCGACGAGATCGGCCCGGAACGACGATTCGCCGCTTCGCCCGGCCGGGCCCATCGGGACCGAGCGGAGCAGGAGTAGGCAGGCGCCGCTGACCCCATAGGTCAAGGCGTCGAGGGCGACCACCGTTGCCGGTGAGGAAACCACCAGCAGCAGGCCGGCCAGCGACGGGCCAATCACGACGGTGACGGACTCTGAAATGCGGAGGGTGGCGTTCGCCTTCTGCACGTCCCGGGCTATGCGCGGGGTGATGCTGGCGACTCCCGGCTGGAAGATTGCGCTACCCGCCCCGACCAGGGCCAGCAGCACCAGGATCTGCCACAGGTGCGGCGTCCCTAGCAAGAACAGCAGCGCGAGTACCGCCTGAAAGCACAACCGGACTGTGTCCGAGATGACCATCAGCCGCCGGGCACCGAAGCGGTCGGACAGCACCCCGCCAAAGATGATCAGTGCTGCGAACGGCGCTACGAGCGCAGCCAGCGCATAGCCCACCCCACTCGCGCCGTACCCCGCCCGGATCACGGCGGCCGTGATCGCGACGGGGAGCATCGCGTCGCCCAGCAGAGAGGTGGTACGGGCGGTGAAGAACAGCCGGAAGTCCGCTGTCCACAGCGGCAGGGTCTCCTTGGCTTGCAGGTCACGGGCCATGTCCGAGCCAGCCACCGCACACCGTCCCACGTATGCCGTTGATCCCGACCAGGGCGGCAGTCTCGTACCTCGGCCGTCCCTCAGTCAACGGAATATGTTCGACAAGCTCAGCAGGTACGCGCGTTGAAGACACCGCCTGGGTTGCCGCTGACGGCCACCACGGTGGTGTCCCAGTCCCGGTAGCCGTCGGTGCGGAGCGTGAGCAGTACACACACCGACCTGAGGTCGACGAGGTCCGAGTGCTCGCCGTGTTCATGGTGGCGCAGCTGGAGCCAGGCGGAGAACGCGGCGCGGGTGTGGTCGGTCAGGGGGAGCAGACGGCGAAGCCGAGCTGGTCCCAGTCGGGCCCGGCAATGAAGGTACGCATCCGCCATGCCGTGGTGCCCTCTTCGGCCCCGGTGACGGTGTCCAGGGCGTCGAGGAGGAAACGGCCCAGGTCCGTGCGGTACCCGACCGGCAAACTGCCGAGGGAGGCCTCCTATCCGCTGCCAGGCCTCCCGCTCGGCGGGCCCGGTCGGGCTGGTGGCCACGTCCTCGACCATGATGCGGACCATGGTGTGGGCTTCGTCATCGTCGCTGACAGCCGGGGCGGCGGGCAGCAGCGGCACGCTGTGTGGCTGTCCGCCGCGCCGCGTCCAGGACGGGTCGACCGCTCCCGGCACCGCCTCGGCGTCCGCGGCGGCAAGCTCGTAGTAGCGCTCCGGCTCGCCGCCCAGCACGGGCGCCGAGGCGGCGACAGGGTGCAGGTAGCCGACCACGGCATGGGTGGAGCGCAGCTGGTTGAACAAGAACTCCCAGTCCCGCCGCAACAGGGCGATCACCGATGTGCTGCCGTCCTGCGTGGGAACAGTCAACTCCTGCGGGGGGCCGGGGTGTTCGATGATGATGACGCGGGCCCAGTCGACGGCCGGGCTGTCGATGCTGACGCTGCGGCCCCGCCCTGTACACCCCACCCGACGTCGACCCCGAACAGCTCGAGACCGAAACCCTCGGCCTGGGCATCCCCTACATTCCGGGCCCCGTCGCGCAGGACCTGTCCGAGGTTGCAGAGAGGGGTGGGCCCTGGTCTTGAACGCGCAGCGGTGGCTGAAACTCCGGCGATTCTGGGGCCTGGTGGAGTCCGGGGCGTTGAGTCTGTCGGAGGTCGCCAAGGAGACCGGGCTGAACTGGCGGACGGTCAGCAAGTACCGGCACCCTCAAGTGATCAATGCACCACCACGCCGGACGACGAGGAAACACCGGGGCAGCCAGGAGAAAAGACCTCACGGTGCATATCATCTGCTGGATACAGAACGGCCGTCTACGCAGTCACGACGCCCAGCTACTTCGAATCCCGGGATTGACCCTGGCCACGCACGACGAAGGGACACCTCATCGATGCGCATCCTCCTGATCGGGCCGCCCGGAGCCGGCAAGGGCACGCAGGCAGTGCGCCTTGCCGCGCATCTGTCGATCCAGCACATCTCCTCCGGTGACCTGTTCCGCGAGCACATCGACCAGGGCACCGAGCTTGGGCAGAACGCCCACACGCACATACGCGCCGGCCTTCTGGTATCGGACGAGGTCACGATCGGGGTGATCAAAGAGCGCCTTGCCCGCCCGGACACCGAGCGCGGATTCCTGCTGGACGGCTTCCCCCGCAATCTTGCCCAGGCGGAGGCGCTGGACGGCATCCTGGCCGACTCGGAGTCGAGGCTGGATGCCGTGCTCGACCTGGACATTCCCGAAGCCGAGGTGGTCAGGCGGATCGCTGGACGATGGCTGTGCCGTCGGGACCGCGAACACACCTTCCACGTCGACTACAGCCCGCCTGCAGTGGCAGGAGCCTGCGACGTCTGCGGCGGTGAGCTGTACCAGCGCGATGACGACCGCGAGGCAACTGTTCGTAAGCGACTGGAGGTCTATCGCAGCGAGACGGCGCCAGTCGTCGACCACTACCAGGCCCAGGGCCTGGTGACCACGATCTCGGCCCTCGGCCAGGTCCAGGAGGTCCTGGACCGCGGGCTGGTTGCGATCGGCCAGGGCCACGTCGATGCCTCGGGCGCGTCGAGCTGTTGAACCTTCGCTGAGAAGGTGCAGGGCTGCCGTCCCTGACGTCTGCCGCCGAGGACGGCTGGCTTCCGCCCGCCCCAGCCGCCGCGCCCCAAGCTATGCCGTGGCCGGCTGGGACGACCCCTTGGTTCGCCCCACGGAGCCGGACTGTCGCCAGGTCGTTGGTCAGCTGGTGTCCAGCCGGTCTGATTGAAGTAACGAAGACCCACCTTCACATCATTTCGCGGGCAAGTACGCCGACACCCATGGCTAATGCGTTCTCAGTTGGTGAGATGAGTTGACCGGCTGCTTATGCATTGTCATGGGCGGTGCGTCCGATTCGCCGGCGAGAGACGCAACGCCTGACGATCAAGGTCACCAAAGCCGTTGATCATGAACAATAGGCCGTGCTCGCGTGCCATCCTCCCTGGATGGGGTTGCCCGGCCACAAGCGGGACACCGAAGGCGGTCCATACCGACACTGGACGCCGAGCCTGGCTCTGTCAGGGTTTCCCGGCACCCGGTGCTGGTGCCGGGAACGCCACAACCCGCCCGCTGGGTTGCCGCGACTCGGGTCCGCCCCAGGTCTGGCCGACGACGAACAGGCGGGGGTCGTCCCCGCGGCTGAGCGCGCAGGCGAAGGCGCCGCGATCCAGGTCGACTGCAGCGAGTACCTCACCGCCCTCGCGCACACGAACACAGTGCTGGTTGCCGACGTCGGCATACCAGACGGTGCCTTCGGCATCCATGCAGATTCCGTCCGGGTGGTCGTCGGGTGTCTCCGCCCACACACGGCGGTTGCCGAGGCCGCCGTGGCTGCCGATGTCGTAGGCGGTGAGCCGGTTCGCATACGACTCAGCAACGATCAGCGTGGCACCGTCTGGGCTGATCGCCATACCGTTGGGGAACGCGAGGTCGTCGGCAATTTGATCGACGTTGCCTTCCGGCGTGACGAGCACGATCAAGCCCGGCGCGAACTCACCGCCGGGAAAGTCGAAACCGATGGTGTTGACATAGGCGTTGCCCCGGTCGTCGACCACGATTTCGTTCCACGGCTTCTCCGAGACCTTGGAAAGGTCGGCATGCTGGACGAGTGATCCGTCGGGTTCCCGGCGCAGCAGCCGTCGCTGTGCCGAGTCCACGACGAGCAGTCGCCCGTCGGGCAGGAAGTCGATGCACATCGGGAATGACGGGACGGTTACCACCACCTCGTGGCGGCCGTCGGCGTCAAGCGCGATCACCTGGTTCGCGCCCCAGTCGGAGAACCAGAGTTGCTCGTTGTGCCAGCGCGGTGACTCGCCGAACACGACGCCTTCCATCAGGACCTCGGGTGCGCTCATCACGCTTCTCCTCTCGCTTCGTAGAGGGATAGACCTGCCCGGGCACCGGAACTCATCGCGGTCCGCACCGCGATTCGGAGCCAGGCTGATGCGTCTCAGGCTGCGAGATGAAGTAGGTCGAGCGCGCGTTCGGGACGTGACCGATGGTGGTCGGCGGCAGCCGCGATGTCCGGAGGAGACCGACGGCGAGGTTGCGCAGGGTCGCCATGACGCGGGAAGAGGTACCGGTGCGGATGCAGGGGACCTGCGTTCTCATCTGTCGGGTTGGACGAGGTCGAGTGCGTGGTCGGGGTGTGACTTGTAGTAGTCGGTGGCGTGGGCGATGTTGGTCCAGCCGGTGAGGCGGGCCAGGGCGATCGCGAGGTTGCGGAAAGTGGCCATCGCGCGAGGCGTGTTCCCGGTGCGGATCTTGGAGACGTCCTCGGCGAGGGTGGTGTCCCGGACGTGGTGATGGTCCTCGACGTGCCAGTGCTCGCGCCGCGACGAGTGGCGCACGTTCTTCCTCTTCGGCAACCTGTTCGGCAACGTCACCGAGGAGCAGGCGGCGGAGGCGCTGTGCCACTTCGGCCCCGGCCAGAGCGGCGAGCGGGCCTATCGCGAGGCGTTCCCGGACAAGTCCGCCGAGGACCTGTTCGAACTCGTGCAGACCGACTGGCTGTTCCGTATGCCCGTTGTGCACCTCGCCGAGGCTCAGGCCGCCGGGGGCGGGAAAGCATACCTGTACGAACTCGCCTGGCAGTCCCCGGGCCGCGGCGGACTGCTGCGCGCCTGCCATGGCCTGGACGGCCCGCTGCTGTTCGGCACCTGCGACGCCCACCTGGGCCCGGTGGCCATCGGCCCCGAACATCACACCGAGGCCCGCGAACTGACGTCCCAGATCCGCACGGCCTGGACCTCCTTCGCCGCCTCGGGCGACCCCGGCTGGCCCACGTACGACGCCGGGCAGCGCCTGACGCGGATCTTCGACACGCCGCCGTCGTCACCACGTACCCCGAGGAGACCTCGCGCCGCCTGTGGCAGAACCACACCTTCGAGGCGATGCCTGTCGTGACCGCCTGACACCGACCGCCTGAGCGGCTTCACGGAAGCCGCTCAGGCGACGCGTAGCGGGCGGTCAACAGACAGGCGTCTCATCTGAGCCGCGGCACCACCTCGGCCGGCGACGGCTGCGGTGAGCACCTCGCCGCCACCGCCCATCCTTCACGCAAGAGCGGCCAGGGCGCGCTGCAGACTGGCTTCGCATGCGGGACCAGGCAGCGCCTGCCGGTCACGGCTGGCACGTCGTCATGGTTCCCGAGGACGTGACTGTGCGCCGTGCGGAACTCGACGCTCGCTTCCCCCGTCTACTCGACGCCATCCTGGACGATGTGACCCACCCGCCGCAGACATCTGAGGCCTGACCTCAATCCCACTGTCTTCCGGAGCCCCGGAGCCCCGGAGCCCCGGAGCCCCGGAGCCCCGGAGCCCCGGAGCCCCGGAGCCCCGGAGCCCCGGAGCCCCGGAGCCCCGGAGCCCCGGAGCGGACACCTCCCGGCCCGCCGATCGTCGTGCGGCCGGGGCTCAGGATGCGGAGCCGGGGCTGTTGCCGCGCCGTAGTGCGCGGGTGCACCAGCCGATGATTGCGGCGTTGACCTCTGCCCCGATGGCGACGGCGCTGATGAACATCACGTTGTTGTCCGGCAACACGAGGAACACGAGGCTGGCGGGGGCGGTGGCGAGGAGCGGGATGACGCCCGCCATGGACTCGTCCGAGCTGTCGGCGACGGTCACCACGAGCGCCCACACGAGCAGGACGGCACAGACCACGAGGTAGACGAGGCCGACGACGCCGAAGTGGTCGCGCAGACGCCGGGGGACGGATCGGCTGGAATCGGAATCGGTACCGGTCACGGGGGATGGACTCCTTGGTTGCGTCGTGGTGGTCAGAGATGGGTGCCGGGTGGGTTCGGGCGGGCGAGGCCGAGGTCGTACGCGAGGATCGTCGCCTGAACGCGGTCACGCAGGCCGAGTTTGCGGAGCAGCGCATTCACGTGGGACTTCACGGTGCCTACGGTGATGCCGAGTTGCTCGGCGATCTCCGCGTTGGTGAGGCCGGACGCGACCAGGGTGAGGACGCCCCGTTGGCTGCCGGTCAGGCTGTCCAGCTCGGGGGAGCTCCCGGCCGGGACGGCGGCGGGCGGTCCGGACGCGTAGTGGCCGATGAGGCGGCGGGTCGCGGACGGGGCGAGCACGCTCTCGCCGGCCGCCACCACCCGGATGCCCTGCAGCAGTTCGGAGGCGTGTACGTCCTTGAGGAGGAATCCCGAGGCGCCGGCGCGCAGCGCGTCGAAGACGTACGCGTCGAGGTCGAAGGTGGTCAGGACGAGGACCCTGGGCGCGTTCTCCCTGCCGGTGATGATGCGGGTGGCGGCGATGCCGTCCAGCTCGGGCATGCGTACGTCCATGACGACCACGTCGGGTGCCAGCTCTTCGGCGAGCCGCACCGCCGCGGCGCCGTCTGCGGCTTCGCCGACGACCGTCATGTCCTCCTCGGCGTCGATCACGGCGGCGAACCCCGCCCGTACGATGCCCTGGTCGTCGACGACCAGCACGTTGAGGCTCATAGCTCTCGTTCCCTCTCCTCGTCGCCCGGCGCGACCGCAAGTGGCAGCCGCAGGCGGACGGTGCCCTGCGGGCCGGTGGTGAGCGTGCCGCCGAGCGCCGAGACTCGCGTGGTCAGCCGCTCCCGTACGGCGGGGTCGGCGGCGCGGGGCACCCCGGTGGCCGTGAGCGTCAACGTACCGTCGTCCGCGTCGAGTTCGAGCACCGCGGCCTCCTCGCCGCCGACCGCGAGCACCGTCTCGGCGGCGTGGTAGGCGGCAAGGTCGACGGCGGTGGGCAGTCGTTCCGGTACGCGGTCGGTCAGCCGTATCTCGACCTCGCGGCCGGTGGCCCGGAGTTGGTGGGCGAGCAGGTCGAGCGCCTGAAGGGTGGGCTGCGGCCGCAGTTCGGGCCCTGTCTCGCCCTCCCGGACCGTGTCGAGCAGGGCGCGCATCGCGGCCAGGGCCTCGCGGGCGCGTTCGGCTGTGGCGTCGAGACGGCCCGCCTCCGCCGCCGCGACCATGTCGGCGGTGCGCGCCAGCACGGTGGTCTCCAGTCCGGCGGCGATCCGGCGCCGCTCGGCCCACGCGTCCCGGACGGCCTCCTCCGTCCAGGCCGCGAGGCGTTCGTTCCGCGTGCCCTGGGCAGCCCGGTCGCGCCGCCCGCGCAGGGCTCCGGCCCAGCGGGCCGCGCCGGCCGCCAGGGACGCCGCGGCCGTCGTCCCCGCGACTACCGCCAGGACAGGCACTGTCGTACCCCGGTCCAGGACGGCTGCCGTCGCGGCCGCCGCGTGCGCTGCCACGGCGGCGACCGGGAGGGCCGACAGACGAAGGCGCGGGCAGACATTGGCAGCAGACGGAACGGCGGTGCGGGGCAACAAGGCCAGGCGCGGGCGGTCTTCGGCCAGGGACGGACTTGCTGCCGTACGGGCGGCGTCCGCCGTAAGCGCCGCGCAGGTGGCCAGCAGGCTCAGCGCCGGGGGCAGGACCGCCGGACCGGTGTAGTCGCCCGTGGCCATCGCCACCGGCCAGAGCAGGGCCAGACCGAACAGGACTCCTTGGGCCACGCGGGGCGCACGGCGCAGCCACAGCAGTGCCACCGCCTGTGCCGCGGCCAGCAGCGCGAAGAGCACGCCCGCGGACACCCGCGTGCCGCTCGACGCGTCCTCCGCCCGGACGACCAGCACCGGGAGCAGCGGCTGGACGACCATGCCGACGGCGGCCGTCAGCTGCGCCAGACGGTAGCTCCGCGCAACGGACCGCTCCACCGGGGCGGCGGTCCGGCCGGGCAGGACCGCGCGCACCTCCCAACCGCCTTCCGGCGTCGGGCCGGTGGTGAGGGTGCCGTCCGCCTCCCGGGCCCGTGACCGCAGGAAGCCCTGGCCGCGTCCCCCGCCGAGTCCCGCACCGTGCGCCGTCGCACCGGCCGGCGGTGCCGCACTCGTCACCACGACGTCAGTGCGGGTGTCGCCGTACCGGACCTGCACCCTCGTATGCGCACCGGGGGCGTGCCGTGCCACGTTGGTCAGCGCCTCGCGCACGATGCCGTACGCCGCGTCCGCGACGGCGCCGTCCGGCAGGGGGCCGATCTTGCAGTCCACCTGCTGGTCCAGGCGCCGGAACCCCGCGACCAGGTCCAGCAGCCGTTCCTGTGGTGACGGCTGGTCCTCGCGGGAGGGCGCCGGCGCTCGTACCGCGCCGAGAGCCCGGCTGACCTCGCGGCCGGTCTCAACCGCGAACTCCAGTGCCTCCTCGGCCAGTTCGGGACGACGTTCGCGCAGCCCGAGGGCCGCCCCCGCCGTGACCACCACGGCCGTCAGATGGTGGGCGCTTACATCATGCAACTCCCTTTCCATCCGGCGCCGTTCGGCCGCCGGGAGCCGGTGGCGCTCGGACTCGGCCCGCTTCAGCAGTTGTTCGGCCGCTTGCCGCGTGCGACGGGTCCGCCGTACGAGGAGGCCGGCGCCGCACGCGGCGGCGTACAGCACCGCGGTCAGGACGAGGTCGAGTCCGTCGCGGTCGCTGAGCCCGTAAAGGCTGATGCCCTGGAGCAGCTGCCAGGCGGCGAGCGCCACCACGCACAACACGGCGGTGAAGGCGTCGCGTTCGGTCGCCACGGTGAACAGGGCGAGGGCGACACCCGCGGTGCCGAGTACCGCCATCGCCCCGGCGGGCAGCGGCCCGGCGCCCAGTGCACAGGCGGCGGCGACCACGACGAGGGTAGCCACCGGGCGGGTATGGCGGAGAGCGAGTGCGGCCGTCACCACTCCGGCGACCAAGGCCGCCACGAGGAGGGCGGACGCGGGCGGCACGGCCCCGCGCACCAGCGCCGCCCCGGGCCACACCACGGCCTGGGCGCAGATCAGCAGGACCGGAAGCAGCCGGTCGTCGGTTCGGTTCATGACGGATTTCATGGCGGATCAAGGCTATGGCCGCAGGTGAGCGGCCCGACTCCGGCTGAAGGCGGATCCCGGTCTCTTACCTGGGTTGCAGATGCTCTATCTGCGGTTCGACGCGCCAATCGTCCCGCAGCGCGAGGACGGCGCCATACCTGCGGCCATAGGCTCGATCACATCGAGAACGCGGTCGGCCACCGCTTCTACCAGCGGTTCTTCCACGCTTTCCCGCGTATCCAACTCTCCAACGAACTCAGGGGGTTCTCCCATGTCCAAGCGCATCCTCTTCTCCTCGCTCATCGGCGCCGTCGCCCTCGGCGGAGTGGCCGCCGGCGGTCTCGCCCTGGCCTCGGCCCCCGCGGAGCCGACCCTGGAGAACGGCTCGGCCCGCTACGTCGCCCCGTCCGACGGCGGCGCGGGCTCGTTCACCTACACCGTGGACGTGAGTGACGACTCGGGCATCCGGGACCTCAAGGTCCTTGCCTGGCCCGCGAGTTCCAAGCTCGACCCGACCGAGGCGGAGCTTGGCTCGGCGGAGAGCGCCAAGTGCCAGAGCGCCTCGGACGAGACGACCCGCTGCACCTACACGCTGAAGGTCACGAAGCGGGAGGCGGCCGAACTGGCCAAGGGCACCTGGTACGTCTCGGCGCTGGCGACGGCCGAGGACGGGGACTCGACGTTCGTGCCCCGCGCCGCCACCTTCGACGTCACGCACTGACCCACCGCGGTCGGGCGCCTCCGAGACGCCCGGCCGACCCGGTTGCCGCCCGGCCCAGGCCGGGGACCTGGGTGCGGGGGTCGCCCGGGACAGCAGACGGGACACGCTCCAGGTCACGGGCACGACCGCACTCGGGCTCGTCGCCCTTACCGTACTCATCGTGGTCGTCGGCGTCACCGCCACCACCAGCCTGACCTGATCGAACGTACCCGCGAGTTCGGACCGCTGCGCGCTCTGGGACCGGGCGGCGGCGCACTGCGCCGACCATCACCACGGAAGCCGGGCTGTACGGAGTCCTCGGCGTCCGTGGCCTGACCCTTGCCATCCCCTACGCCTG
The DNA here is from genome assembly GCF_039532825.1 of Streptomyces vastus. Classification (NCBI taxonomy): domain Bacteria; kingdom Bacillati; phylum Actinomycetota; class Actinomycetes; order Kitasatosporales; family Streptomycetaceae; genus Streptomyces; species Streptomyces vastus. Next base: position 25,520 of record NZ_BAAASJ010000122.1, on the reverse strand, counting down.
GCTGCTCATCCGGACCGCCGTCGCCGACCCACCCCTGCGACTGCCCGCAGGGCAACTGCAGGCAGTCCTCACCGCCCTCGCCTACCTCCCGCCCGCCCACCGCGCGACGCATATATCACGCCGACGACCGCACTGGGCGACAGCGATTGAACAGCCCGTACTTCGACCTGGCAGCGTTGAATGTTTACAACGCCGCCAGGAATGCCGGATTCCCCTATGGCACCAGTACTGACAGGCGCTGCGAGTCAGCATCAAGGTGTCGTGACGGTCCGTCGGCTTCTCCGGCGGGCCGTTTCGGCTGTGGGCCTTCAGTGGGACCCCGTTGGGTCTTCATGTCGGTCCTGTCGGGCCACGGCTATGTCGCCGTAGCGCCGCGCGACCTCGTGGAACGCCTTTTTGGGTCTGCACGCACCGTCGCCGCTCACCGCCACGACCCCGAAACCGGCCTTGTCGAGGTCGAGACGAGGATCGTCGTGATGCGGGAAGTCGGGCATGGCGAAGGTGAACACGAAGCAGCCGTGCACGCCTTCCGCGTTGTACTGGTCGATGAGTTCACCGAGGTAGCGGGCCTGGACGGCTTCGTTGCGGGGGTGGTCGCCGCGGAAGTGCGGGGGTAGGGCGAACCAGTTGACGATCCAGAAGGAACCGGCTCCCCGCTGGTCGGCTCCGGTGAAGGCACCGCACCCGAACTCGGTGATGACGACGGGCTTGTCGTGGTCGCGAACCAGGCTGCGCAGGCGGTCTGCGTAGGTGGGGTGGTTGCGGCTGGAGCGGTAGAGGCTGACGCCGACCAGGTCGAACAGCGACCAGTCGACGTGTTCCCACCCGGCCGCGGAGTAGGTGACCGGCCCGCCGAAGCGGCGCCGCGCGGTGGTCACGGCGGCGGTGAGCAGCCGGTGGAGCCGCCGGTCGATCCTGCGCCGCAGCACGCGGTGGAAACGCACGATGAGCTTCAAGCGCAGGAACGAGCGAGGTCCGGGGACGATGCCGGGCACGGTGTGCGAGAACTCGCTGCCGACCAGGAGCGTCACCCGGTCCGGGTGTTCCCGGTGAAGTTCTTCGGCCGCCTCGGCGACGGCGTCCAGGTGCTCCAGGAGTTTCGGCTGAGGCAGCTCGGGAACGCTGGGCCGGATGTAGACGCCGAGACCGGTCTCGAGGGCGGTGCGGGCGGCATCGATCAACCGCTTCCCGTCCTCGATGAGCATCACCGTGGTGCAGTGCAGATCCCGGGAGATGACCTCCAGGTCCCGCCGCACATCGTCGGTGCTTGCCTCGCCGACCAGGTAGGAGATGCCGCGGACGGTCAGCATGCGCTCGGCTCCCCTCGACGCAGACGGTGGGCGGCCATGAGGAGAAGAGCGGCGACACCACCGAGCATCGCGGTGTTGACCGCGCACTTCACCGCGCCATCCACGTTGCCGCCGAGCGGTTCGACCAGGAAGGACAGCCCGGCGCGGACAACGACGGCACTGCCCGCAGCGGCCAGTACGTGCCGACGGCCCCAGCCCTGGCGGCGCGACCAGCGCAGCAGCAGCCAGCCGAGTACGACCATGGCGACGACATTCACCGTCACCCCCACCCAGGTCGTCGGCAGCAGCTGATTGGCGCACCATGCCACCCCTGTGACACCGCCGACCAGCCACCACGACGGCACCTCCGCAGACGACCGGTCCCTCGCGGGCCGGACGGTGAACGCGGCGACGATCAAGGCAACGGCGACCAACCCGGCGCCGCTCAGCTGCGCCGGGCCGGCGGTGGAGTCCGCTGCTGTGTCGTTGAAGATCAGCACGGCGCTCAGCGCCCAAAGCAGCACCATGACGCCGACGCCGACCGGGCCCAGCCACCGCCGGTTCGCGATGCGCGGGGCACAGGATTCGACCACCGCGATCGGAGCGGCGAAACTCCAGATCACATGCCCCCGACGTAGTTCAGCAGGCTCGCCGCATCGACCCCCAGACCCGGGATGAGGGTGACCAGCGCCTGGGTCGCCCAGTCGGGATCATCGGCGTCGACCTCATTGTCGAACAGGCTCTGGTCGATCAAACCGGCCTGGATCACCCCGAAGGCCGCACTCAATAGCAGGATCGTCGGCCAGCCGCGACCGGTCCGCCGAGTGATCTCGCGGATGAGCACCGCGACGGTTCCGTAGAGCGGCGCGAGGATGAGCAGGCCCGCCAGCAGTTCCAGCGGCCGACAGTGCTTTCGCCGTAGCCGATGAGGTACTCCGCGCTGATCGGGGACAGGACCAGCAGGCCGGCCACAGCCGCCCAGCGGTGCCGACACCGCGGCAGCGCGGCAGGAGCGGATGTTACGGGCATGAGCATCCTTTGGGGGCCGAGTCGTCGTCGGTCCGGTCGACGCTAGAGAGACAGCCGGCGGTCGGGCATCCGTCTTTCGTCCAGGAGCGCATGACTTGCATCCAAAGTTGCGCGGCCCTCCGGCCACACCGACTCCAACGCCGCTTTGCCGTATGGAATCCCACACCGTGCTCGCGCATCAAAGTCAGGTAGGACATCCCCACCCGGGCATCACGGCGGATCGCCGCGTACAGATCGACCTTGGACTCCGGCGGCGCCATCGCACCCTCATCCCGCAGAGCACCCCCAGGCTCCCATCGCAAGGCCCCGGGTGTTGCAGAACTCGGCAACACCGCCCTCTGGCGAAACCGGGCGTTCCCCGCTCTGAGCGATAAGTGGTGTCGGCTCCCAGGCTCTGGTCCACACCTTGTGGCGGCGTACGCAGCCTGACTGCTGATCTTCGTCTGATGGCGGTCGGGGTCGCTTGAAAGCCGCCCGACCGGAAAGCGGTGTGGTCGACAGTGCTGCGCCGTGAACGAAGTACCCAACCCGTACGGCCCTTCTCACGTCACGGGCCGATCGCGACACCACTGCTCCCAAGGCCGCTACGGCAGTGTCGGCCAGACGAGCGCCTGGGCGACGATGACATTCTCAGTGAGTGTTTTTGAACTCTGGCCGTGAGGTGTGTACCGCTGGATGATCTGATTCGTGGTGGCTGGTGGGACGGCTCGGCGGTACTGCCGGGAGTGCGGTGATCCGCCGTCGATGTCCATGGCGGCGGAGGCAGTGTTCTGCTCGGGTCGGTGCAGGTCACGGCGGTGGCGGAGGCTGCGGCGGACCCGGCAAAGGGTGATCGCGTTGCAGCGGGGCGAGCAGGCGGAGTGCCCGGTGTGCGGTCGTTCGTGGACGGTGGGGGTGGAGCGGTCGGCGTCGGCGGTGTTCTGCTCGGACCGGTGTCGGGTGCGGGCCTGTCGGCAGCGGCAGGCGTTGCGGAAGGGCGTTACGGAAACGCCGTAGGGGAACGCCTCGCTGTCCCCATCAACATCCCTTGTTTTGCAGCGAATTGGTGGCCCATAACGGGTGCTTCGAGCGCCCCCGGTTCACGCTCTGTCTCCGCGTGTCGCGCCCGCGCCACCGCGATGGTGACCGGGGCCGGCCGCCCTTCTCGGGTCGCGCATGAGTGACCGGGGCCGGACCCAGGACAAAGGCGGTGACCATCATGACCGACCGGATTGGGAACGTCACCCGGCAACGTTACGAACAGCTCGTCACCCAGGCGAAAGAGCTGATCGCGCAGGTTTCCCGCGCGCAGTTCGCCTTGGGCGACATGGCGTTGGAGATCGAGCCTATGAGGGTGGTGGGCGGGTCGATGCCGAACGGCACGGACGACCTGTTCACCGTGACGGAGTCGTTGCAGCTGTTCGCGGACGACATCGGCGTGGAACGCCGGACCGTGGAGGACTGGCGGTACACCGCCAACCGTTGGCCGAAGGCGAGGCGTAAGGAAGGCGTGTCGTTTACCGTTCACCGCATTCTGGCGTCGGTGGTGGATGAGGACGAGCGGTGGGCGGTGATCGAGGACGCGCCGTTCAACCCGCGCAGCGGGGCCCGGCAGTGGACACCAGACGGTGCCAGGCGGGTCGTCGGCCAGCGGGTCGAACGTCCCGTCACGGTCGACGAGAAGGTCCAGGCCGTCACTGACCTGACCCGCGACGGCGAGGTCGCCGCCCAGGTGGCTGCCGGCTTGTTCAAGCGGCCGGAGGTCACCGAGCACGTCACGCCGGCGGAGAGGATGCGGGTCGTCACGGAGCTGACGAGGGACGACACCGTCGCTCAGCAGGTGACCACGGACCTGCTGCGCAGGCCGACGGTGGCCCGGTCGGTGATGCGGGACGACAGCGCGCGCATGCTGGTCAACCGGGCCCAGTTCGACAACTCCGAGGAGACCAGGGAGCGGATCCGGGAGACCACCCCGGCTGTCCGCAAGATCGAGCACACCATCGAGTACCTCGACTTGGTGGGCTCCTGCCACAGCTTCGTGGCCACCCTCGGACGACTGGTCCCCCAGCTGCGGGGCCAGGAGTTCACCGACGACGAGCGCGAGACCGTGCGGCGGCAGATCGGCCGTGTCCGGGCCGCGGCGGACTGGCTCGAAGGCGCCCTCGACAACGGCGAGTTCACGCTGGACGAGCAGCTGACCCAGCTCCTCAAGGGCGAGTAGGCGATGGCCCTTCGCACCGGCCAGCCGCTGTCCGAGCACTACGGCGACCTGGTCCGCGTCGCGCTGATGGAAGCCAGACCGGCCGGCCTGCACACCGTCCAGCTCGTTGCCGCCACGAGGCTGAAGAAGTCCCAGGTCCAGCGCGGTGTCCGGCACCTTCGCGATGTCGGCGCCGCGGAGAACCTCACCCCGATCATCTGGCGGCGCAAGGACGGCTACATGTTCTCCGACGACCCCGCGGACTGGATCGAGTACGAGAAGAAGCAACTCGCCCAGGTCCTCGGACGCCTCACCCGGATGATCACGGGCACGCTCGCCCCGCACCTGGCCCGCTGCCCCGACGACGAATGGGCCCAGCTGGTATCCGCCCAGCTCACCGGCGTGCCCGCGACCCTCGCCCAGCTCTCGAAGTAACCCCTGTCCTCTCTACGCCATCGACGAGTCCGCCATGCCGAGCCCTGACCGCCGTCGCCGCTATCCGTCCGACACCACGATCGCCGAGTGGGCCCTACTCGAACCGCTCCTGCCCGTCCCGGCCTGCCAGACCAAGACCGGCGCGCACCCCGAGAAGTGGCCCCGGCGCCAGATCGTCGACGCCATCCGCTACATCACCGACAACGGCGCGAAGTGGCGCGCGCTGCCGTCCGACTACCTATTAGTTACGTGGAATCAAGCGCCGTGGGAGGCTCCTCGTGTCCTGCGGCGTCGCCACGTACTGAGCAGATCTGGTGGGCAGCGCGGTGGTGCTGGAGGACAAGTGGCCGGTCCTGGGCCGGCATGAGCGGGCGGCCGAGTGGCTGCGGGTATGGACGGATCTGGGGCGGGCTCCACGGACGATTGACGCGTACGCGCGGGGACTTGCTGAATACCTGCTGGTCTGCGAGCGAGAGGGGATCGACCCGGTCACCGCGAACCGGTTGCACGTGGTCGCGTTCGTGAAGGAGCTGACCACGCGGCCGAGCCGCCGAGGAAGCAACGTCGTCGTGCTCGACTCGGGGACTGGGCTGGCGAACGCGACGCTGCAGCAGCGGCTGGTGCCGGTGCGGCTGTTCTACGACTACCTCATCGAGGAGGGGCTGCGGGAGTCCAACCCGGTCGGCCGGGGCCGCTACACTCCCGGCCGCCGCTTCGGCGGGCACCAGCGCGGCCTGGTGCCGCGCATAGTGAAGCTGCCCTGGATCCCCAGCGAACAGCAGTGGCTTGGCCTGCTGGATGTCGTGCGTGACGAGCCCGTACGCAACCGCGTGATGCTCGCCCTCGCCTACGATGCGGCCCTGCGGCGCGAGGAGTTGTGCTCGCTGCGGACCGACGACCTCGACCCGGCCCACCGCACGCTGCGGATCCGGGCGGAGACGACAAAGACCCGGCGTGAGCGCATCGTTCCGTACTCCGCGCCGACCGGGGTACTGCTGTCCGGCTACCTGGCCCACCGAGCCACCATCAGCCGGGCCCGCGGGCCGCTCTTCTTGTCCGAGTCCCGCCGCAACTACGGTGAGCCGCTGAGCCTGTGGACCTGGTCGAAGGTGATCCGACGCGTCGCTCTGACCGCTGACCTGCCGCGCTTTTCCACCCACACCACGCGGCACCTGTGCATGACCGTCCTGGCCAGGATGGGCTGGGAACTACACGCCATCGCCTCTTTCGCCGGCCACCGCAGCACCGAATCGACGATGACCTACATCCATCTGTCCGGCCGGGACCTGGCGGAGAAGCTGAGCCGCGGCATGGAGCAGATCCACTCCTGGCGGGTGGACATGCTCGTCCGCCCCGGCCACGCCACCGGGACGGTCGCCCGGTGACCGCACAGTCCATGCCGTCCTCCGCAGGCCAGGCCCTGGCCTGGCCGTGGCCGGTGGACCTGGCCCGCTACGACCGCCGCGGCCTGCTCGCCGAGACCGAGGCGGACGCCCTCCGCTCGTTGAGCGTCGACCAGCTCCGACACGTCGGCCTCGCTATCGCCGCGCCTGCGCTGCGTCCGGTCGCCCGGCTGGTCCGGCCCCTGGCGGATGCCCTTGGCGCCCTGCACTGGCCGCCGAACGACCGTCACCAGCGGCGGTATGCGCGCGACGCGGCCGGACTGGTGCTGATCCGCTGCGGCGAACTGGGCCGCACGTATTGGGGCTGGTCGGTGCAGGACTGGGTGGAATTGATCAACACTGACGGCGCCAAGTTCCGGCGCTCGTGGGGCGGCCAGATCGGCCCCAACGCCCGCCCGTTCCTCATCGCCTACGCCTACCTGCTCGGCGACTTCACTGCCTTCGACCGGCTCGGCCGCTTCCAACGGCCGAGCCTGGCCCACCGCGTCTTCGGCACGGAGCCCGTTGATGACACCATCCGGCAGGTCTGCACGACACTGGCCGACTGGGGCTACCGCCGCGGAGCCGACCGGCTGACCTCCGCCATCTGCCAGATCCTGCTGCTCAACCGCAGCCCCCTCCTGCAGGACCTGTCCGACGAGGCCCTGGCCGCCATCCGCACGGCTCCGGCCATGCACGGGCAGTGGGGCAACGATCTCCACGGCATCCACCGCGCGGTCGCCGCCCTCGGGCAAGCGGACCCGCCGCCGCACGGCCCCGGCACGGCCCCGGCCTCGCCGCGATCGAAGGCACCTCGCCGGCCTGGGCGGACTGGGCCGAGCGGTGGTACGCGACCTCCACCCTCACCCCGAAGATCCGCGCCAGCTACCGCAGCGTGCTGGCCAAGATCGGCCGGTGGCTGGCCTGCGAACACCCCGAGATCACCGAGCCGGGCCAGTGGACCCGCCAGACCTGCGCGTCCTGGGTCGCGACGGTGGACCGCATGGCAGTCGGCGACTTCTCTCAGTGGATCCACGGCATGCGCTCCCAGGACCGGATCGGCAAGCCGCTGACGCCCGAGTCGAAATCCGGCTACCTGAAGGTGCCGCGGGCGTTCTTCCGCGACCTGCACGAATGGGAGTGGATCCCGCGCCGCTTCGACCCCGCTCACGCGCTGCGCACTCCTCGCAGCGTCCGGGCTCTCCTGGGCCCGGACCCGCGGGTGATCGCCGACGACATCTGGGCCAAGCTGCTGTGGGCCGGCCTGAACGTCGAGCCCGGCGACCTGCCGGCCGCCGACAGTCGCACCTACCCAGTCGAACTCATCCGCGCGATCACGCTGACCTGGCTGTTCGCCGGACAACGCAGCGACGAGATAGCCCGGCTGCGGGTCGGCTGCATCCGCTGGCAGCACGACGGGATGCCCATTCCCGGCGACTCCGGCGAGGTGCTGGCCCGCGACGCCGTCTGCCTGCTAGATGTGCCCACCCACAAGACCGGCACCGCGTTCACCAAGCCCGTCGACCCGCTGCTGGGCCAGGCCATCGAGGCATGGCAGGCCATCCGGCCCGAGCAGCCCGCGATGCTCGACCCCAAGACGGGCGAGTACGCCGATTTCCTGTTCGCCCACCGCGCCCGCCGGGTCGCCAAGCACTACATCAACACGGCGATCATCCCGATGCTCTGCCGCAAGGCCGGCGTCCCCACCGCCGACGTCCGCGGCAACATCACCAGCCACCGGGCCCGGTCCACCATCGCCAGCCAGCTCTACAACGCCAAGGAACCGATGACGCTCTTCGAATTGCAGGAGTGGCTGGGGCACCGGACTCCCGAGGCGACCGCGCACTACGCGAAGATCACCCCGAACACGCTGGCCAGAGCCTACAACGACGCCGGGTACTTCGCCCGCAACGTCCGCACCATCGAAGTGCTCGTCGACCGCGACGCGGTCACCTCCGGCGCCGCCGCCAACGGCGAGCCATGGCAGTACTACGACCTCGGCCACGGCTGGTGCACCTACACCTTCTTCGAGCAGTGCCAGCACCGCATGGCCTGCGCACGCTGCGACTTCTACACCCCGAAGGACTCCAGCAAGGGCCAGCTACTGGAGGCGAAGGAGAACCTGCAGAAGATGCTCGCCAGCATCCCGCTCACCGACGACGAACGCGCGGCTGTCGACGAGGGCCAGGCCGCCTTCGACCAACTGCTGGAACGACTCACCGACGTCCCCACTCCCGCCGGACCGACGCCACAGCAGATCGGAGTCCCCCGCCACCGCGACGCTGCTGCCGGTCGTTGACGTTCGCCAAGGCAAGCCTTGAACCCTGCCAGGCGCCGAGATCCACTTCAAATCCCCTGAACGCGGCGCCGGGGCAGCACCATGTGACCATGCGGATATGACACCTGGTCGGATCATCTTCCTCAACGGCACGTCCAGCTCAGGCAAGTCGAGCGTCGCGCGGGAACTCCTGGACATCCTGGACGACGGCGTCTTCTTCCACCTAGCGGTCGATGCCTTCAACGCGATGCGCAGCAAGCGCGAGCTTGGAGCGGAGGAACTCGACGCCGCGCTGCGGCGCACCCGGATGGGCTTCCACCGCTCGATCGCAGCCATGGCCGAGGCGGGCAACGACATCGTGGTCGACCATGTGCTGAGCGAGCAGTGGCGACTGCTCGACTGTCTAACGGTGCTGCGACCTGAGGACGTCCTTTTCATCGGCATCCGCTGCCCGCTGGACGAACTGACCCGCCGCGAGCAGGTGCGAGGTGACCGCCCGTCGGGCCTTGCGGCGCACCAGTACGACCTGGTTCACCGTCACGGCGACTACGACCTGGAGTGCGACACCAGCACTGCGAGCCCACACGAATGCGCCCAGCGGATCAAGGAGTTCCTCCCGCACCGCCCCAGCCCCACCGCTTTCACCCGCCTCCGTCGGCGCTACCTGACCGACGGCAAGCAACCCCCGACGGCGACCCAACTGCACTCGATGAGCGAACTTTGAGTGAATTCCGACTCAAGATCCGCCGCAGGGGCCGTCCCCTCCTCGCGCGGCAGGAGCTTGACAAATCTGATTCCACAGAACTCCGTGGGAGACGGTTTACGGGTTCTTCGCCCGCTGGAACCGCCGGGGCGTCGTCACCTTCATCCGTGACCAGCTCCGCCGCCGTCTCCGCACTGGCCTGGGACGATGCCCCTACCCGGTCACGCTGATCGTCGATTCGCAGTCGGTCAAAGGCGCCACCACGGTGAGCCGGGCGACTCGCGGATTCGATCCCGCGAAAATGATCAACGGGCGGAAGAGACACCTCGCGGTGGACACGAAGGGCTTCCCCATGATGATCATGGTGACGCCCGCCGACATGCAGGACCGGGACGCCGCACGCGAACTACTCTGGCGCCTTCGTCTCACGCACCCGCAGATCACCCAGGTCTGGGCCGACTCCGCCTACGCCGGCCGACTCGTCACCTGGGCCGAGGACTTCCTCCACATCACCCTCAAAACCGTCTCCCGCCCCAAAGGGGCTAAAGGGTTCGTCGTCCTCCCGCGCCGCTGGCGTGTCGAACGCACGCTGGGGTGGATCATGAACGCCCGCCGCAACGCGCGAGATTACGAACGTCTCCCACAGCATTCCGAGGCTCATCTGAACTGGTCGCTCATCACCCTCATGACCAGGCGGCTGACCCGGAAGAAGCCCGCCCGCGACTGGGCGAAGAAGCCGAAGACGACCGGCTGATCCGGCCTACGAGGACGACTCGGAGCCGTCGTCGCCGAACTACTCGCGCCAGCGCAGGACTCGACGCTCTGCCACATCACCCGGCCGCGATCTGGTTCGAGGTCAACCTCTCTGGTCCGGCTTCGACCAGCGTGGCCAAGTGCTCCTTCGTGCCCATCACCGTCCGCGGCCCGCGCCGCGCTGCGGACGAGGTCGCTCGCATGGTCGATCCGGAATAGCGCGCCTCGCCGACCTGGCCACCACCCGGAAGGTCATCGCCGAACTCGCGCCGACCAGAGACGAACCCGATCCACCCGAGACGACCACCGCCTACCAGGCCATCCTGAACGCTTTCAACCAGCACCCCGACCAGGCATTCCGGGTCCGCAAACGGCATCTACCAGAAACGGACTTAACGACAAGGGAGACCGGCAGGGGCGGGAAGAACTCATCGGTCTGTCGTCGACAGGCCCGCCGCCGGCAGCCGACGTTCCTCCGAGTCCTTTGGCACCCACAGCCCGAACCGGCTCTCCAACTGCTCCAGAACCTGCGTCGGGGACATGCGCTCGCCCGACGGCCAGCCGAGCGCCAACGGCTCGGCCCCGTCGTCGTACGCCGGAAAAAGGGGGTCGAAGGACGACAGGACACGCCCGTCCACCGCGTACTCCACCCGCTGTACGGCGTTCACGTCCCGGCTGACGGCGATGACGCGGATGCCCCGGGAGAGCGTGGGGAGGTAGCTCACGGCGGAGACGTACGATACGGAAGCCTGGATCGCGAAGGCCCAGCCCTCGATTGAGCCGGCCCGGATCACGGCGTTCGTCGAAGGGCGCAGGAAGCCCAGTTCCTCCACGGCCTCCACATCCAGATCGTCCAGGTGGTCGAGATCATACGGCTCGTCCGCCGCGTTGCGGGTCTCGATCTCCCGGGCCTCGAAGGCGGTGAGCGGGAAGACGGACTCGCGCCGGGCACCGAGGCGTTCCAGCACCTCCTCCGGCGTGAGGTCCTCGCAGAAGACGAGGCTGTAGCCGAAGTCATACGCCTCGTACACCCAGCGGAGTCCGTCCGTCATTCCGTCACCTCGTCAGCATCTCGGTGGGCAGGGGTTGGGGTGGGCGGCGAAGGACACCCAGCGGGGCTTGTAGATACTGGGGTCCTTGTAGTGCGAGCCCTCGTCGGACACCCGGCTATCGAACGTGTTTACATTGTAACTGAACGTGAAGTGTGTTCCGTCGGAGTTCAGTTGAGGGTGGATGTGCGCGTTGTAGGCGAAGACGTTCTCGTCGCCGTACGTACCCCACAGTCCGGTCTCCGGCATCTTGTACACCTCGGCCTGGTTGTACCAGCCGCCCGCTGGATCGCAGGAGGAATAGGCGTACACCTGGGCGTTGAAGGCCAGGTTGCTGTCCTGGGTGAGCAGCATGAACTGGCCGTTCCAGGGGGTGACGCTGTACTCGTTGGCCACGCCCCTCAGGGAGTTGGAGGTGCGCCGCTCGTCGAGGGCCCACCGGTTGTGCGCCGGGTCGAGGAACTCCCAGCGGGTGTTGAGGTCGTCGCCCAGGACGCGCGCGACCCGCATGGATTTCCCGGTGGGGGCGTCGTCCACGCCGTAGATGTAGGTGTATCCGTCGCCGCTCCTGCTGGACGGCAGGATCCCCGATCCCCAGGTGACGCCCGCCGCCGACGGCAACGGTACGACGCTCAGCGGGGAGTTGAGGTCGGAGACGGCGAGTTCAATTGGTCGTTGCAACACCGGGCTGTTGCAGCGAGCGTAGCTGTTCTTCGAAGACCTCGGCCGGCGTCCGCCAACCGAGGATCTTGCGGGGCCGGTTGTTGATCGCCATGGCGACGGCTTCGAGGTCCGTGGACGACCACCGGGAGAGATCGGTGCCCTTCGGGAAGTACTGACGCAGCAGCCCGTTCGTGTTCTCGTTCGTCGGTCGTTGCCAGGGCGAGTGCGGATCGGCGAAGAACACCTTCGTCCCGGTGTCGAGAGCGAACTGGGCATGGCCGGAGAGTTCCTTCCCACGGTCCCAGGTGAGGGTCTTGCGTAGCTGCTCGGGCAGCTGCGTCATCGACGTCGTGAGCGCCGCGTTCATCGCGATCGCGCCATAGCCCCCGAGTGAGGTGCCGTTCTTCACGGGCGGAATCTCGCCCCAGCCCTCGAGCCGAGGCAGGTGCACCAGGAGCGTGGAGCGGCTGCTGCGCTCGACGAGCGTGCCGATTGCGGATCGGCCCGTTCCGATGATCAAATCGCCTTCCCAGTGTCCGGGGACCGCGCGGTCCCCAGCCTCGGCGGGGCGTTCGCTGAGGACGACGTCCGCGGTGACATGCCCCTGCGGCTTGTTCTGTGACCGTGCACGGGGAGTCCGCAGCGCCCGGCCGGTACGCAGACACGTGACCAGCTCCCGCTTGAGCGCGCCACGGCCCTCGATGAACAGCGCCTGGTAGATGGCTTCGTGGCTGATGCGCATGGACTCATCATCGGGGAAGTCGGCATGGAGACGGTGTGAGATCTGCTCCGGGCTCCATGCCGTCGCCCATCGTCTGTCCTGCCGATGCGGCTTGTTCAGCCCTTTCCACGCGGGCGTCTTGGGGCCGGTGACGATCGTGCCGTCGGGACGACGGACACTGCCGGCGAGCCGATCCTGCACGTACTCACGCAACCTGTCGTTGCCTGCGAGCTTCGCAGTCTTCGGGCGCTTCGCGGCCTGCTGCGCCTTCCACTGCGCGACCAGAGCCCGGTAGACCGGCTTGCCGCCGCGGGTCGCCGCGTTGCGGCGCAGCTCGCGTGAGATCGTGCCCGCGTCGCGGCCGATCCTGCGGGCGATCTCGCGCACGCCGAGTTCCTGGGCGCGCAGCAGCGCGATCTCCTCGCGCTCGGCGAACGACAGGTAGCGGCCGGTGGGCTCGTCCAGGCTGATGGGCGGCATGCCGCCAGCGTGACGACTACTCCGAGTGGATCCGCTGGCTGCGGATCGCCCCTCCGGAGCGGATCGCGCTGCTGCACGGTGAGTCCCGCGACGACCCGAACGCCTTCGAGTCGGTCCTGACCTTCGCGCCGGACGGCGCGGCGACCCGGATCGTGATGCGCACCGTGTTCCCCACCAAGGAACTGCGCGACGAAGCGGTCGAGAAGTACCACGCGGTCGAGGGCGGCCGGCAGACCTTGAGCAACCTGGCGGCCTACGTCACCGAGATCGTTCGGAAGGGGGCGGAGGGCTGATGGCCGGGAAAGTGTTCTTCAGCGTGTCGATGTCGCTGGACGGGTTCATCGCGCCCGAGTCCCTCGGGGACTTGATGGGGCAGCAGTGGATGGAACTGCAGCAGTGGATCTTCCCGCAGCGGTTCTTCCGGGAGAACCTGAAGCTGGGCGAGGGCGGCGAGGAGGGGCGCGACAACGACATCGTGCGGGAGACGTTCGAGCGCACCGGCGCGAGCGTCATGGGCAAGCGCATGTTCGACGCCGGCGAGCAGATGTGGCCGGAGGAGGCGCCGTTCCACACGCCGGTCTTCGTCGTGACGCACGAGAAGCGTGACCCCTGGGAGCGGCCGGGCGGGACCACGTTCCACTTCGTCAACGACGGCATCGAGCCCGCGCTCGACCAGGCCCGCGAGGCCGCCGGCGACCGCGACGTCCGCATCGCGGGCGGCGGCGCGACGATCCTGGAGTACGTGAACGCCGGCCTGGTCGACGAGTTCTCGATCGCGCTGTCGTCCGTGTTGTTCGGCTCCGGAATCCGCCTGTTCGAGGGCGTGGACGCGTCCAGGGTCGCGCTGGAGCCGGTCCGTTCGGAGCCATCGTCGCGGGTGACGCACCTGACCTACGCCGTGCACCCACGGTAGCCGCGCCACCACTCCACCTCAGCGACCCGAGCACCCACGGCGCACACGCTTGAATCAGCAGGCCACCACGGCCAACTGCGAATAGCTGCGTAACTGGCGGACCCCCGGCGGCAGTTGAGTTTGGTGTGAAGAAAAACAACGGTCTCACCGAGGGCCCTGACGGCCTTGTCTACACCGCCCGCCTGCCGCTGTCGAGCGCCACCCTGAACTATCTCGCCGGCCTGATACGCGGCCACTGCAAGAAGATCGGCTCGCGGTGGCGGGCCCTGCCCTCGGGAAAGATCGCGGGGATCGTGCTGGCAGTCCTGCGCTGTGACCAGCGGCCCGGCGATCTGGCCGGCGGGAACGGGGTGCACCGCACCACCGTCACCCGCTGGGTGCGGGAAGTCGTCGGACTGCTGGCTGCCCGTGCCCCGCGTCTGGACCGCGCGCTGAGGAAGATCGCCCGGAAGGGTGGCGGGGTGGTGCTGCTGGACGGCTCCCTGATACGCACCCGGCGGCGCACCGGGACCGAGAACCGGAAGAACTATTCGGGCAAGCACAAATGCCACGGCCTGCTCGTGATCGCTCTCACCGACGACCGCGGCCGACTGTCATGGGTCTCCGCGGTGCGGCCCGGACGGTCTTCGGAGATAACCGCCTGCCGCCACGACAAACTCACCGCTCACCTGCGGGTGGCCGGTCTCGGCGCCATCGCCGACCTGGGGTTCGTCGGACTCGACGATGCCGGTCCGGACGCCGACCCGGCGGTGATCACCGGCTACAAGGCCGCCCGCAACCGGCCCCTGACCCGTGGTCAGAAGCTGTCCAACAAGGCACTGGCCGCGGTGCGGGCCCCGGTCGAGCACGGCTTCGCCCATCTCAAGAACTGGCGTGTCCTCGGCAAGGTCCGCACGGATCCGAGGTGGGCGACTGCGCTGGTGCGGGCCCTGCTGTTGCTGACAAACCGGGAAGTCGCCCGCTGACGGATGACCTTGTCGGTGGACTACCGCTCCGGACCTGCCCGAGCCTCCCGACGCCTACGCACACCAGGCTATCTGACGTGCAGTTTTCACGATGCACCCTGCTCACTGAGGACGAGTGCGCACAACCGGGTTCGGAAAAAGCGGACCTGGCTGCTGCCCGAGACATCCCGTCAGCTCATGGGGGGCAGTCCGGGTTCCGGCAGCACCTGCAGGGAGTTCAGGGTGAAGGCCAGCAGATGGTAGTGACCCACCAGCATCGGCAGCTCGATCAACTGGCGCTCCGTCAGGTGCTGGGCCAGCCCTTCCCACGTCGACTGGCCGATCCGGGCGCCGGAGTGCAACTCGTCCGTGGCCCGCAGCAGCAACGACTGCCGTTCCGTCCAACCCGGCGCGTCGGGACCCGCAGCGACCCGCGCCATGTCGTCCGATGACAGGCCGGCCTTCGCGGCGATCCTCACGTGTTGGCCCCACTCGTAGGGCGACTTGCAATTGCGCGCCACTCGAAGGATCACCAACTCGCGTTCAGCGAAGGGCAGGTCGCCCGCAAGCAGCAACTGGCTGCTGAAGGGAAGCCAGGCGGCGAACAACTCCGGATGGCGAGCAAGGGTTGTAAACACATGTGCCTCACCGAGCGAAGACACGCCGAGGCCTAGTGAACCGATGTCGGCGGACAACGTCTCCCGCACGGATTCAGCCCATTCATCCGCGGGCTGCGGAGGAATGCGGGGCGCGGCGGGCGACAGCGGGGGCTCTGGCACGCGGCCACGCTACGCCAAGGGCAGTCCGGGGGAAACGCCGACGACAAGCCATGTCGCTGAAGCGTCGGATCATCGGGGCGTTGAGCTCGTCGTGAGGGATGCTCTGAGGTGTCGGATGCCTCGTGGGTGGTGACCGCGCCACCGTCGCCGCCCGCGGTCCGGTCTGCGGCAGCTGGCGGAATCTCTGCCACGTGCTCCCAGTGCCGCAGCACGGAGACACGTTCGGTTGAGCGTCTTCGGGGCGTCCTGACGTCAGCAGGTCTGTTTGTAATCCCGCAACGAGGGGCGCGGGAGTGCGGGTACGGTCAGCATTGCCGTCTCGCGCTGCTTCCTCGATGGGGCGGGGACGGGGGCCGCATGCAGTTCATAGAGGTGACCGAGTTGGCGGGGGTGCGCTCGGCGGTCATACGGTTTCGCAAGCCGGGGACGGGGCTCGAGTTCCTGCTCTTCCCGATGATCCACCTCGGCGAGGCGGACTTCTACCAGGAGGTGACGGTCCGGCTGCGCCGCCGCTGCGATCTGGTGATCGCGGAGGGAGTCGGCAAGGGTTCGGTCAGCGCGGACGCGCTGGTGGCCTCGTACGCCCGGTTGGACGGGCACGAGCGGCTGGGGCTCGTCGTGCAGGACATCGACTTCGACACGCTCGGCATGCCCGTGGTGTGCCCCGACATGGGCGGGGAGGAGTTCGAGGAGGGTTTCCGGCGGCTGCCGTTGAAGGAACGGGTGATGCTGGCCGCGATGGTGCCGGCCGTCACGGCGGGCATGCGGCTGTTCGGCACCCGCCGCTACCTCGCCCGGTATCTGGCCACCGAGGACCTGCTGAGTGAGGCCGAGGAGGCGACAGCGGACTTCTTGCCGGGCCTTGAGGATCTGGTGATGCGGCGCCGCGACCGGCTGCTCGTGCGAGCGCTGATGGATTTCCACCGCGGTTCTGCGGACAGGACCGGTTCCTTCACCATCGGCGTCGTCTACGGCGCCGAGCACATGCGCGCCGCGGCCGACGCCCTGGTCGGCCTGGGCTACCACGCGTCGGACGCCGACTGGCTGACGGTTTTCCTCCTGGACCTCCCGGACAGGTCGGGCCCGGAGGGCACCCGGGCCCGCTCGGGGTGAGAGTGCGCTGCATCGGTGCGGTGCGCGGCCACCACACGCACGAGGACCGCCTGTGACGCGGTGCTGCCGTGTTCCGGACATGTCCGCCGCCCGGCGGAACTCGGTGCCTGGGGCCCCGACCTGGCGAGCGCTGGATTCCGCGTGGACGCCGTTCCGGGAGGGTGACGATGCGACGAAAGCGCCAGCGCTGTTCGGGGGTGAGCTGGTGGAGTCCGAGGTGAAGCGGGGGAGTGTCTTGTAGGTCGGCACGGTGGGCTCCTCCGTGGGGCACGCAGCCCCCGGCGGCCGGGGGCTGATTTGTGGGCGGGTCCGTATAGGGGGCGGGGACTCCGGCCCCGAGCGCAGGGCCGGGTCCGGCACCTACTCCCATCCCAAGGAACGCCACCAGGACGGCCCGCTCCCCGTTCTCCAACGTCGACACCGCCCGCTGGGACTGCACCATCACCCGCACCTGGACGAGGTCCTCGGCCTGCAGTTCTCCTACAGCTACTCCAGCCCCGCGCAGCTGGGTGACCAGAAGGACGCCTTCGAGCGCGATGTGCGCCGGGCCCTGACGGAGTTCAGCCCTGCTGGCACGTTCGACGAGCTCGTACGGGCGGAAGCCATCATCGCCACCCGCCCCTGACGTCCCGCCCGCCGAAGCCGGGAACGGCCGATCCTCCCGTACTGACGCGTCCGGGACCGTCGTTACCGGCCCCGGACGCTGCACCAGCACACCACAGCGAGCACGCCCAACTCCCGGGCAGGGCCCGCCTCGTGTCAGGCCCGGTAGGTTCTCCGGCGTCACAACGGTGCCAGCTGGACCAGGTTGGGGGCAGGAGCAACCCTGCCGCCGGGGACCCGTTCGCGGGCACCAGTTCGGACGGCACCTCGCCGGTCGCATGAGAGAAGTCGACGGTGCCGCCGGAGAAGGCCGCCTCGCCGCTCGCCGACTGCCCCAGCGCTGCGAGTGGTAGCCGACTACAGATCCCGAAGGGCAGCACAACTAGGCCAGCCGGACTGCTGTGGGCTGCAGCGTCGGAGCTATAGGGCCTGTTGTGAAAGTGCTGGTCGTAGCCCTTCGTTGAGGGTTGTGACCAGCACGGTCGCCTCGTATCGGACGACGGACGAGACGCGTCGCCTGAGTGCCCCTCCAGGCAGTTCAGCGAGGGCGGGAAAGGACAGTCCAGGCGGGGACAGCTCCAACTCCCCGCCTGGAAAATGCAATTATCACGAGAGTCGCTGAAGCAGGTGAATCCACCCTCCAGGCCTTGTTGGAGATCAATCCCTCCCCTCACGCTTTTTAGTGTTCACCGAAGTATTCCGAAAAGAGGGGTTCCCTGTGCCCAATCAGGCTCGTTCGATTCGTAACGCCGTCGTCTTGGCCGCCACCATCGCTTGCACCATGCTCGCCACCGCACCGCAGGCGGCCTCAGTCGAACCCCACGTGGACATGGTCAACCGGATGGACGGAAGCCGGCTCGCGCTCCTTAACGACAGCACCGGAGAGGAAGCTCAGGCGATCACACTCCGCGACCCCCAATACAAATACAAGACAGAACAGTGGGAATCGAACTTCACCAAGGACAGCCAGGGAAACTGGTACGGCACAGTGCGGAACGAGGCCGCCAACAAATGCCTCCAGCCGTCCGACCCGCAGCCACAGCGCGGGGGCACCATCGTGGTCAAGACCTGCAACGGAAGTGACGACCAACTGTGGCTGGCGACCCCGGACACAGACGGCGGCACCAACTGGTGGCAATACCGCCCGAAGACCGACGAGAGTCTGGCAATGACCCTCAAGAGTTATGTGGGCCCCGGTGCGTGGAACCACCTCTACCTCGATACCGCCTACAAGTACCCGAGCGCCGACCGGCTGTGGAAGTTCGAGCCGAATTCCTGATCCACCCACCAAGGTGAACCAGACCATGCTCTCCCTCACCCGACGCGAGCAATGCTCAGTATCTGTGGATCGGCCTCGGGGCAAGGCTTCTGCGTAGTCGTATGGCGTCCGATTTGTGGCTAAGCGAGGTCGACTTCGGCAAGATCGAAAACCTTCGCATCGCGCCATGCCGCGGGAGGGGGCGACGGCATCCCGCCATGGTGCGAAACCGCCGCCCGCCCTCCGACCCAGCCCTTGCTTCACCTATCGAGATTCGATAGATTCCCATCGTAGCTCGATGGAAGGATGGGTCATGGGAAAGCTGACAGTGCGCGCGCTGCGCGCCGTGCTCGTGGTGGTGCTCACCGGCACCGTGTTCGTACAGGCATTGATGGTGTGGGCGTTGGTCAGCGGGAGTGACCCGGAGGACGGGTCGCTCCCGCTGACCCCGCTGCGCGTGATCACGATCCTGGGCATCGGGACGGCCCAGGTCGCCCTGGTCTGTGTATGGCGACTGGTAACGATGGTGCGACGCGGAACCGTGTTCTCCCGCGCCGCCTTCCGGTACGTGGACGTCATCATCGGCGCGATCGTTGCGGCTGCTCTCGTGTGGTTCGCAGTCACGGCCCTGAATGCGCCCGGCCAGCGGGACGACCCGGGCGTCACCCTCATCATGGGCGGGATTGGCGTGGCCATCCTGGGAGTCGCGCTCATCGTGCTCGTGCTGCGGATGCTGCTCGCCCAGGCCGTCGCGCGCGACGTCGAAGCGGCGCAGATGCAGGCCGAGTTGGACGAGGTGATCTGATGCCGATCGCCGTCGACATCGACGTGATGCTGGCCAGGCGGAAGATGTCCGTGGGCGAGCTCGCGGACCGCGTAGGGATCACGCCCGCCAACCTGGCGGTACTCAAGAACGGCCGCGCCAAGGCGGTGCGCTTTGCGACGCTCGCCGCGCTCTGCGAGGTGCTCAAGTGCCAGCCGGGCGACCTGCTTCGCTGGGAGGCCGAGGACACCGCGGGCGAATGAACCGTGCCTGCCGACGCGTCATCGCCGATCCCGCATGCCTTTGACCAACTCCGCGAGCATCCCGGGGCCGTACCCGGGGAGATCCCGGTCCTGCTGGAGCGTCTGGCCGAGGTGCCCGACCCTCGCGATCCGCGCGGCGTACGGCACGCTCTGGTCGTCCTGCTTGCGCTGACCGCGTGCGCGGTTCTGGCCGGAGCGACCTCCCTGCTGGCGGTGGGTGAGTGGATCAACGACGCCCCGCCGTCCGTCCTGGAGCGTCTCGGCGTACGGCCCGATCCGCTGTCCCCGAAGCGGTGCCTGCCGGCGGAGGCGACGGTGCGTCGGCTGCTGGGCCGCATCGACGGCGACGCGTTGGACCGGGCGGTGGGCCGCTGGCTGGCTGACCGGCGCGCTGGGGCCGACGGCCGGCTGCACGCAGTGGCGGTCGACGGCAAGACCCTGCGCGGAGCGGCCAGGGCCACGGGCCGCAAGATTCATCTACTCGCCGCCTGCGACCACCTCTCCGGCCTGGTCCTGGCCCAACTCGACGTTGGCGAGAAGACCAACGAGATCACCTGCTTCCAGCCTCTGCTGGAGACCCTCGCCGATCTGGCGGGCGTGGTCGTGACCAGCGACGCCATGCACACCCAGCGCGAGCACGCCAGCTACCTGCTCGGCCGAGGCGCGCAGTACATCGTGATCGCGAAAGGGAACCAGAAGAAGCTCCACAAGCAGCTCAAATCCCTTCCCTGGAAGCAGATCCCGCTGCAGGGCCGCACCCACGACACCGGCCACGGCCGCGGTGAGATCCGCCGCATCAAGGTGTGCACGGCGAACAGCCTGCTCTTTCCCGGCGCCCGCCAGGCCATCCGGCTCAAACGCCGCCGAATGGACCGCAAGACCGGCAAGGTCAGCATCAAGACCGTCTACGCGGTCACCAGCCTCGCTGCGGAACAGGCCACACCCGCCGAGCTCGCTCGGCTGATCCGCAGCCACTGGAAGATCGAAGCCCTGCACCACGTCCGAGACGTGACGTTCGCCGAGGACGCCTCCCAGCTGCGAACCGGCTCCGCACCTCGCGCCATGGCGACCTGGCGCAACCTCGCCATCGGCGCCCTTCGCCTCGCCGGGAAGAGCAGCATCGCCGCCGGCCTCCGGCGCAACGCCCGCGACGCCAGCCGACCTCTCGCCCTCCTCGGACTCACATGATCAAAACGGACGTCACGCGACTACGCCGAAGCCCTGGGCCTCGGGGATGCACGCGAAGGGCGTACCTTCCCGAGTGATCGATTGAAGGTCACCGAGTAGACCGGCGTTCGCAGCGCCGGCCGGGAAGGTACGCCCATGCTCACGGTAGTCACCGAGGACGGCTCGACGCGAGACGGGTCCCTGCTCGATGGGATCGTCCGGGAGGGGGCGAGGCGGATGCTGGCCGCCGCCCTGGAGGCCGAAGTTGACGCGTATATAGCTGAGTTGGCCCAAGAGAAGGACGAGCGTGGACGGCGGCTCGTGGTCTGCAAAGGTCATCACCAGTCGAGGCAGGTGGCCACCGCTGCCGGAACCATCGAGGTCAGGGCCCCGCGGGTCAACGACAGGAGCGTCGATGAGGAGACGGGCGAGCGTAGGTTCTCCTCGGCGATCCTGCCGCCTTGGGCGAGGAAGTCCCCGAAGATCAGTGAGGTACTGCCGCTGCTTTACCTGCATGGCCTGTCGTCGGGTGACTTCGTGCCCGCTCTGGAGCAGTTCCTCGGCTCCTCGGCCGGTCTCTCGCCCGCCACCGTCACGAGGCTGACCGCCCAGTGGCAGGCTGACCACCAGGCGTTCGGCGAACGCGACCTGTCCGATTCGGACTACGGGTACGTCTGGGCCGACGGCATCCACCTGCGCATACGCCTCGGCCGAGGCGAAGTCGTGCGTGCTGGTGCTGATGGGCGTGCGCGCCGATGGCACCAAGGAACTGATCGCCATGGCCGACGGCTACCGCGAGTCAGCTGACTCGTGGGCTGACCTGCTGCGGGACTGCCGGCGCCGGGGCATGCGGGCACCGGTCCTGGCAGTCGGCGACGGCGCCCTCGGCTTCTGGAAGGCCCTGGCCGAGGTGTTTCCCGAGGCTCGCCATCAGAGGTGTTGGGTTCACAAGATCGCCAACGTATTGAACGCGCTTCCGAAATCCGCCCAGCCCGGAGCGAAGAAGGCGCTGCGGGAGATCTACAACGCCGAGGACCGTGAGCATGCGCTGAAGGCCGTCGAGGCGTTCGAAAAGACCTACGGGGCGAAGTTCCCCAAGGCCGTCAAGAAGATCACCGACGACGCCGACGAGCTGCTGGCGTTCTACGATTTCCCAGCCGAGCACTGGATCCATCTGCGCACCACGAACCCGATCGCGTCGACCTTCGCGACCGTCCGCCTGCGGACCAAGGTCACCCGGGGCGCCGGCAGTGCGGCCGCCGCCCTCGCCATGGTCTTCAAGCTCGTCGAGTCCGCTCAGGCCCGCTGGCGAGCGGTGAACGCACCCCACCTCGTCGCCCTCGTCAGAGCCGGAGCCCGCTTTGAACGCGGACACCTTGTCCAGCGCCCCGAGGCTCACGCAGCCTGACTCACCTCCACTGATTCACAGGTCTCTTGGCAATACAAGATCACGCGAGACGAGACAGCAGAAGGCGCTGAGGTCAGTGCGCCGAGCCAGGAGTCCCATCGGGCCGTGACAGATCGCCCAGATGTGTGAGCAGCACATCGACACATTCCCGCGGGTTCAGGATCTCGGGGTGCAGGACGGCGCTGAGGCTGAGTCCGTCCAGGAGTGCCGTCAGCCGCTCGGTCTCGACGTCGGTGTCGAGGCCGGGGCGCAGGGCGCCTGATGCGTCGAGCCGGGTGAGCACGCGGCGCACCAGCCTTCTCTCGCCTTCGGCGGCCTGGCGCGACAGGTCGCCGAAGGCCGGGCTGGTGCGGGCGGCGGTGTTGAAGTCCAGGAAGACGGTGACCTCGGCGCGGCGGTGTTCGTCGAGTGGCAGAAGCTCGGCCAGGAGCCCGGCTGCGAGCTGGAGTTGTTCGGGACGAGGGCGGCGGCCCAGGTCCCCGATCCGCTCAACGTGTTCGAGCAGTCGACTGCCGACCCGGTCGAGCATCGACTGCATCGCAAAGCGCATCAGGTCCTGCTGACTGGCGAAATAGTGCCGCAGGGAGCCGATGTTGAGCTGGGCCTCGCTGGCGACGGCTCGCAGCGAGGTGCGCTGCAGACCTTCGCGGACGACGACTCGGAACAACGCGTCGACGACGAGGCGACGGCGAGCGTCCGGGTCTACGTGCTTAGGCATGAAGCCTTTCTATCACGCCTGTGATACAACGGATGTATCACAGGCGTGATAGAACCAGTGGAGGCTTCTTCGTGGAGACGTACCTTAATTTCATGCTCATCAGGTTCGCCCTGATAGCGGGCGGCCTCGTGGTGCTGGCGCTGCTGATCTTCGCCATTGCCCTGACTCTCAAGCGCAGGGGCAGGCTCGACGAGGTACGTCGGTATGCGGACCCCGTGATGAGGGCCGGGCTGCGTGTCGCTGCCCGACGGCTCGAGGGCGGGAAGAGCGGGGCATCCTGGTCTCGGCGACAGGACGGCCGGCGATGACCGGCCTCGGAGCGGAGTCGTCGGACCTCCTGCACCACCTGTTGCTTGACCGCGCGATCAAGGTCGTCATCGTGGTCTTGGCCCTGGGCATCCTGGCGCTCGGGATGACGGTGATCTGGCGGAGGGCTGGACGTGCAAACAAGCGGCTCGACTGAGTCAATGACACTCAACTGATCCACAGCTATTGACTATTCCTCCCCGACGCCTCTTGCCGGGTGAGGGAAAGCATGCGTACAGGGCAGGCGGGAGGAGTCGGCCGCCGCTGCGGCATCAATCACCTCAAGCTCACAGGGCGGTCGCCCACGGGATACGACGAACTCACCGTCCGATACGAGACGACCGTGCTGGTCGCAACCCTCAACGCTCTGAACTGCCCCTCTGGGCACCGGGCAAGCTTCTGCCGCCCCGATCAATGGGTGCGGGGTGTGTACATGATCACGGCCATCCCTTCCATGCAGACCAGAGCGCCGATCACGTCGTAACGGTCGGACCGATGGCCGTCGGCGACCGCGGGCGGCGGCGTGGGCGGGGCCGCCCGCGGTCGGCGGACATCGTGTAGCAGCATTCGCCCTCGCCTGCGGTCTTCGGCGCGCCGGAGCAGGAACGGCCGCGCTGGCCAAGCCACCAGGTTCCGGCGGCGAGCACGGCCAGAACGACGGTGAGGGCAGGAAGCCAGCCCACCACCGCCCCGGTGCCGGCACCGACGACACCCGCTGTGATCAGGACGGGCAGCGCACAGCACGCCACACAGGCCAGCGCGGCCAGGCCCCCGAGCGCCTTCGGAGCGCGCCCAGGGCGGGGGTCAGCAGCAGGGTCCGGCATGACGGTTCTACTCAGCGAGGTCGGTGAAGGGGATGGGGCAGCAGGAACTGGACGCGCAGACGGTCAAGTCGTCGCACCCGGCGTCGACAGCAGCAGCCAGGGCGGTGCGGATGGTGGTCAGATCCGCGATCTTCGCGTCGACCTCGGCGAGCTTGGCCGCAACCTGCTCCTGGAGCACCGCCACGGGGCGGCCGTGGCGGTGGCGGCCGGCCTCCAGAAGCTCGGCGACGTCCTCCAGCGTGAACCCGAGCCGCTGGGCAGCCTTGATCACGCGCAGCGCAGTGACCGCATCCTCGCCATAGAGGCGGTGGCCCCTGGCTCTATTGGTGAGAAGTGAGGCCAGCGGAAGGTGAGTTCTGACTCCACCTGGCGCGGGCGGAGTACGTATCGGTGAGTTTTGGGCTCTGGCACAGATCTTGGGGAGCGGTCGCGGAGCGTCACCCCGATGTTCGATTGAGATGGGTCGGGTTGTCGACGCCAAGTAATTCCCCAGGCGAAGACGTTGTCGAGCAACGGGGAGCGTCAAGGCGTCCGAGGGGCGAGCAGGCGTCGCAGTGCTGTCGGTGTACGGCCCAGGTACTGGCGCATGGTCCTGCTCATGTGTGCCTGGTCGGCGAAGCCGAGGTCTGCGGCGAGGGCGCCGAGGTTGCTCTCGCCCTCCTCCAAGCGGTCCAGGGCGCGGCCGATGCGGATGCGGTTGCGATAGCGGGTCACCGACACCCCCAGTTCGCGGCTGAAGGATCGGCTCAGGCGGTAGGGCGAGACGCCCAGCACTTCTGCGAGCGGGAGCAGTCCGTCCGAGGCCGGGTGGCCTTCGGCGATCGCCTGGCGGGCCGCTGCGACGAGAGTCGCTTCGTTTCTAGGGGCCTGTGCGCCAAGCGGTGTGGGCCCGGAGACGACTTGGCCGACGGTGGTGGCGAGCAGGCCGAGCAATTCTTCCGTCAGCGCGTAGTCGACGTCCCCGGTCCGGGCGGTCGCCAGGAGCCGGCGATGGGTGAGGT
This sequence comes from Streptomyces vastus, assembly GCF_039532825.1. NCBI lineage: Bacteria > Bacillati > Actinomycetota > Actinomycetes > Kitasatosporales > Streptomycetaceae > Streptomyces > Streptomyces vastus. The sequence continues at coordinate 499 of NZ_BAAASJ010000122.1, read as the reverse complement.
CGAGGCGGGCATCGACGTACACGCTCTGTGTGGCCAGGCGCGCGACGTCGCTGGCCATGACTTGCCAGAGCGCCGGCGTCAGGCTGATGGATGTGCAGTCGTCGCCTCCGGCGGGATGGGCAAAGTGCTCTTCCTCGCCCGGCACGCCGATGTAGGCCATCGTCGAGTCGATGTCGGCGTCGGCTCCGGCTGCGCGCCTGCGGAACCGGCCACGGCGCACGAGCACCACCCGGTAGTCCTCACGTACTTCGGGCTGCGACCAGCGCGCATGGTCGTCCTGGCATGTCACAGCTGTGACGCTGAAGTCGGGTCGGGTAGCGAGAGTGGTGGCTGAGAGCACCGTTGAACGCTACGCCGAGGGTCTGACAATCACCCGCGCAAGGATGTTCAAGACGGGGACCTAGGGCCTGTGTGATGTCGTGATCATCTTGCCGATTCGGGTCCGCTCGGAGGGCGGATCCGATAGGAAGATGGTCGTGACGCGCAGGCAACTTACCGA
>NZ_BAAASJ010000121.1:17300-18654 GCF_039532825.1 Streptomyces vastus | reverse complement strand
GCGGCGGGGGCCGTCGTGGCCGCCGGGGGTGCGTACGGCCAGGCCGTGCTCTTCCAGGGTGGTCAGGGCCTTTCCGGTGGTGGAGCGGCCCAGGCCGGTGGCGAGGGCGAGTTCGGCGGCGGTGGCGCTTTCGGTGAGGCCGGTCAGCTCGGCGTAGATCGCGGCGGGTGCGCCGGTCAGCTGGGCCAGCAGCTCGGGGGTGGGGGCGACGTGGGGTGTAGGGGTGCCGTTGGTTGTGGTGTCGGACATGAGGGAGCCTCGTTCCGTGTGGATGTCGGTGGTTGAGGTCCCCGGCCGGGGTGCGGGGCCGCGTGGGGTCCGCTGGGGTTCGTCGGGCGCGTGCGCATCGCGGTTCTCCCGCGCGAACAGGGCCGTGGCACGAGCGGGTTGACGGTTGTCCGCGAGCCCGCTCGGGTCGTCGGCCACGACCATGGACGCTCGCTCGGCGCGGGAAGTCAAGCGGCCCGATCGTTTCCCGATCGGGCCAGCTCAGAGGGGCGTCACGGTTGCCGGCGACTGCGGGACGAGTGGGTGCCGGGTCGATCGGCGAGGGGGGGCGTCGCCAGATTCGAATCCCGGATCCGGTGGGGCGGATCGGGCGGCGGACGAGAGCGGTTCAGCCGATCGGGGGCGGCGGGTCGGGGTGGCGGGCCAGGAGCTGCTCGCGGAGCTGGCGGGCGCGCCGAGGACCGATGCGCAGATCGGTGCGCAGCCGCCAGATGCTTACCGGTTTCCCCGTCGCGGCGCGGGCCGTGTCGTCCAGGGCAACGGCGCGTGGCCACACGTCGGCGTCTGTCGGCTGGTCGCCGACCGGTCGGGGGCCGGGTCCCACGGGGCGGTCGTCGGGCGTGGTGTCGGCCATATGGGTTCTGTCCTGGCCGACGCGGGCGGTACCGGGGGTGCGGGATGAGGCGGGGCCGGGATCCGGACGACCCCCTGAGAGGCGGGAGTTGAGCGGATCGCGATCGGTGGCGTCCGGATCGGTGTGCTCCCCGGCCGTTCGGGGTGCGGTGGAATCGGCTGGGCCGATCTTGTCTAGGAGGTCGGTGACGGTTCTTCGGTAGGCGGCGATCGTCTCCGTCAGGGCGATCAGGAGCAGCGCCGGGGTCAGGTGCAGCAGTACGGCTGCCGGATCGGCTCTGCGGGGCCAGCCGATCTGTCCGTCGGGCCACAGCGATTCCCAGGCGTTCATCAGGGCGGCGGTACAGCCGGCGCCCCAGCGCAGTGCGGTCGACCAGGCCGGTGGGCGGATACCCCAGGCGGCCAGACGGGCGTCGACATACAAGACGCCGGCCAGCGCGGTGCCGATCATCGGGTCGAGGAGGATGGCGATGGGGAGGGGGACGCCGCGGCC
>NZ_BAAASJ010000121.1:14711-17290 GCF_039532825.1 Streptomyces vastus | reverse complement strand
ACCAGGGCCAGGATGCCGACCACGCACAGCACGCGGGTCATGGTCCTGAGCAGGCCGACGGCCTCGATCGCGGCGATCTGCTTCACCGGACACCACCGCCCGGCGCCGTCGGCCTGGTGGCGCCCTGGAAGGAAGGGGCGTCGGTGTTCGCGGGGCCTTCGCGGACCACCGCGCCGGTGCGGGGTGCGTCGATGGCCTGGCCGTGGCCGGTGTAGAGCGAGACGTGGGTGATGCTGCCCGGGCCGGTGCCGAAGAACAGCAGGTCGCCCGGGGCCAGTTGGGCGCCCTTCGGGAGGCGGGGGCCGCGGTTGTACTGGGCCTGGGCGACGCGGGGGATGGTGATGCCGGCGGCGTTGTAGGCGGCTTGGGTCAGTCCCGAGCAGTCGAAGCCGCCTTCGGCCGGGCCGTCCCCGCCCCACACGTACGGGGTGCCGATCTGGGCGCGGGCGAAGGCAACCGCCTTGGCCGCGGCGCCACTTGGGGTGGCTGCGGCGGCCGCGTACCTGTCGGCGATCGTGAGGACTTGGGTGACGTAGGCGTCGGAGTGGTTGTAGTGCCAGATCGCGCGCCGGAGGTTCTTGCCGTTGCGGGCGCCGTTGGCGCACAGCAGCCGGGCTGCGGCGTGGACGGCGTCGACCGGGTCCCAGGGGGTGGGCGGTTTCTTTCCGCCGGGCGGTACGGGATACGCGTACGCCTTGAAGGTGGAGGGCAGGAACTGCATCGGCCCCACGGCGCCCGCCGAGGAGCGCATGGTGGGGTGGCGTGCGTGATCGGTCTCGACCTTGCCGATCGCGGCCAGGATGGTCCAGGACAGGCCGGGGCATTCGGGGGCGGCGCGCTGGTAGAGGGCGAGCAGGTGCGCGGGGATGTCGGCCAGGGCGTGCCTGCTCGGGGCCGCCGGGACACTGCCGCCGGGCGTGCCGCTGCCGCTGCCGAGCGCGGCGGCGAGGGTGAGGGCGACGAGCAGTGGCAGGGCGATGACCGCGCACCCGATGCCGCCTGCCGTCTTGGCGAGAAGGGAACTCATGCACCGGCCCCGGGGGTGGGGGTGGGTGGAAGCGGGGGCGCGGGGAGGGTGAGGGCGGTGTCGGCGTCGGTCGGCTCCAGGCCGACGGCCGGGGCCAGGCCGGGCCAGTGGGCGGCGAGGCCGGTGAGCGTGGTGCGGCGGGTGCCGGGCCCCAGGGGTGCCCACCACGGGCCCCACGGGCTGGTGGTGGTGAAGTCCGCGGACGAGGTCGCCACCCGCAGGCCCAGCTCGCGCGCGGCGCCGGCGAGGCGGTGGCGCAGGGCCTGGTCGCGGGAGGCGGTGCGGGTGTGGATGAGCAGGGCCGGGCGGCTGCTGGTGGCGAGGGTGAAGGCGGCGTAGGCGGCGAGTTTGGCCTCGACGCGGGGCAGGGGCTGGCTGCCGGTGTCGTATTCGAGGAAGAACGGCAGCAGATGGCCGTCGTCGCGGTAGTGGGCGTAGGTGTCGGGGCGGATGATGTCGCCCCAGCGGCGTGCGGCGGAGCGTTCCGAGAGCCAGAGCGTGAGCTGGGCTTCGGGGCTGGTGCGGGCGCGGGCGGCGAGGTAGGTGAGCAGTTCGTTGACGCCCAGGTCGTGGCCGAGGGAGGGGGAGTAGGCGATACGGCCGGTGTGGGTGGGGCGCCAGCCGAGAGCGGCGACGTCGAGGCCGGCGTGGGCGGCGAGCAGGGCGGCACCGGCGGGGCCGAGGGTGTAGTGCTCGGGGGCCGAGCCCAAGGCGGTCAGGGGGCGGAAGGAGTCGAGGACGGCGTGCTGGTGCAGGGTGCGCAGGCGGCGCTGGGCGGAGCGCAGCGAGGTGAAGGCCAGGCGGGCGATCTGGTGGGTGGTGAGCACCCGGTGTTCGTGCAGCATCCGGGCGAGCCACAGATCGCGGCCGGTGAGGCGGCGGGCGAGGGCGGCCACGTCCGCGGGCCGGGCGGGCCTGGGGCGGGTGAGGGCGGCGCGGGCGGTGTAGCGGGAGCCGGGGCCGAAGGCCGGGCGCGGGAGTGCAGGCATGACAAGTCACCACCGGATGCGTGTGGTTGCGCTGACGGCTAGGGAATGCGGGGGACGTGGGTCAGGGCCGGGTGGCCGGGCGGGGGCCGGTGCGGGAGGCGGCTGCCGCGCGCAGGTCCGTCGCGCGGCCGGGCACGGCGGGCGGCAGGGGGCGGGTGGTGAGGGTGAACGCGGCGGATTCCGCGCCGCCGGCCAGGAGGTGGGCGGCGGCCTGGTAGGGGCCGAGGTGGGCGAGGTCGTGCGCGGCCAGCGTGGGCAGGGTGTGGCGTTCCAGCGCACCGGCGTCTTCGGGGGAGGCGTTGAAGAAGACCTTGTTGCGGGCGTTGGCGGAGATGCCCTCGCGCAGGTCGCGCGGCAGCTGGGCGAGGTGCTGGTGGGCCAGCAGCATGGACAGGCGGTAGCCGCGGGCCTCGGCGAGCATGTCCTCCAGCGGATACGGGAGGGTGAGGAAGTTGTGCGCCTCGTCGATGCTCAGCGTGGCGTCGATGCGGGCGTGTTCGGGGGTGCGGGCGCGGGCGGCGGCGGCCTGCCAGGTGCCGGCGACGATGAACGAGCCGAGCAAG
>NZ_BAAASJ010000121.1:6263-14701 GCF_039532825.1 Streptomyces vastus | reverse complement strand
GGGCGGTCTCTTCGCCGAGCGCTCCTTTGGGGAGGCGGGCCAGCAGGATGCCGCCGTCGAGGACGCTGGTGAGGTCGAAGGTGGAGGGGCCGGCGGCGATCGCGCGGCGGGCGAAGTCGCGTAGCAGGAAGGCGCGCAGCTTGTTCATCACCGGGCCGATGACCGCGGCGCGGGAGGGTTCGGACATCGATTCGTACCAGGTCCAGAAGCCGCGCAGTACGGGGTCTTTGAGGGCGGGGATGATGCGCAGCCGGTAGGCGGACTCGCCCAGCAGGCGGGGGACGTCGGCGAGGGTGACCTGCTGGTGGGTGCGGTCGCGGTGTTTGAGGAGGGTCAGGCAGGCCGCCCGCATCACGTCGTCGGTCCTGGGGCCCCAGAAGGCGGTGAAGATCCGGCGGAAGATGCCGGTGATGTTGTCGACGACGACGTCGATGTCCGCCCCGTCCAGGACGTTCAGGCAGGGCGGGATGTGCCGGTCGTCGGGGTCGATGAGCACGAGGCGGTCGGCGCAGGTGTCGGGGAGGCGGTCCAGCAGGTCGGTGACCAGGTCGCCCTTGGGGTCGATGACGATGACGCCGCGCCGGCTTTGTACGTCGTCCAGGGCGAGGTTCGCGATGAGGGTGGACTTGCCGGAGCCGGTCGCGCCCATGACGTGGAGGTGGTGGCGGGCGTCGGGGACGGCGAGTCCGACACTGCGGCGGGCGCCGGTGTCGGAGCGGCCCAGGGGCTTGATGCCGCCTCCGGGGGCGGGTTCGGGGATGGGCGGGGGCGGCAGGATGGAGCGGGCGCCGGCCCGCTGCACGCCCGGCGCGTCCGCGTCGAGGGGTAGGTGGGCGAGGGCGGCGAGTTCCGGTACCGACAGCAGCGCGGGACGGGTGGGCGGGAACTGCCGGGCGCTCAGGCGTGGTTCGGGGTGGCGGAGGCGGGTGCGGGCGAGGTAGTTGCGGTCGGCGTACAGGCCGAAGGCGGAGGCGATCGCGTGGGCCCGGCCGCGGGCCACGTCCTCGGCGCGATCGGTCTTGGGGGAGCAGGCGGCGGCGTAGGTGAGGGTGCACTGCCACTGGGAGCCGGACTGTTTGGCGACCATCTGCCGTACGGCGGTGCCGTGGTCGGGGTCCTGCTTGCTGGTGGTGTGGGACTGGGCGCGGTGGAGGAGGAGCGCGGCCAGGGTGGGCAGCCGGGCGGGGGTGTGTCCGGCTTTGATCCGCCGGGCCTGGCGGCGGGCTCGGCGCAGGGCCCGGCCGGTGGCGGGGCGGGCCAGGATCTGTACGCACGCGGACTCGTCCTCGGCCATGCCGGTGGCCGCCTGGAGCAGCGCCCGCAGCGGGTCGGCCGGGTGGTCGCAACGCAGGGGCAGGACGTCGGGGCGGGCCGGTCGCAGCCGTCCGGCGGCGTGGATGTGATGGTTCGGGAGGAGCGGCAGGGGCTTGGTGACGCGGGTGTGGGCGCCGGGCCAGGCGGCCTCCACCGCGCGGCGTACCAGGCCTAGCGGCACCGTGCCGGGCACCCACAGCCGGATGTGCAGGCCGGTGGGGGACCAGGTGTATTCGAAGGCGAGGTGGGGCTGGCCGGTGGTCAGGCGCCGCCACCACGGGCGCAGCAGCCCGGCGAGTTGCGCCCACATGACCTCACCCCCCTTGGGGGCGACGGTGGGCGGTGCGAGGATCTCCACGCAGCGCGCGCCGTCGGCGAGGCGTCGCTGGCGCGAGCGCAGCAGCCAGCGTCGGGCGCTGTACCCACAGGCTGTGGACACGAGAACGAGCGGGATCAGGACGGGCGCGGATGCGGTGCACCAGTCGAGGGCGGCCCGGATCGCCGTGGAGGTGAACGTGTCCGGGTGGGTGAGGAAGTCCACCAGCGGCCCGCCCGGCGAAGCACCGGCTCGCAACCGGTACGCCGTCACCACTCCCACCGCCCGTCGCCGACGCCGAAGGGCTCTTCGCCTGCGAGGCTGTCCGCGTCGAGGGCTTCGTCGGCCGGATGCTGGGCGGCGAGCTCGCCCGGGTCCGTAGTGATCACTTCATGTTCGCCGGGCGCCGCGACGCTGATCAGGGCGACCTTGTGGCGGCGATCGCCAGTGAGCAGCAGGGCCTCGCCGCGGGTCGCGGAGAGCAGGAACTCCCGCTCGCCGTGGCAGAGATGGAAGTTCTCGCTGATCGCATCGATGGCCTGCGGGGCCTGGCGCAGCAGGACCTGGGTGGCCGCGTTGGAGACGATGGCCCGGCCCAGCGGAGAGGCGAGCACATCGTCGGCGTCCTGGGTGATGACGGCCAGACCGGTCCAGTACTTGCGGGCGGCCTTGGCCATCCGGAACAAGAACCGGGCCCCGTCGCCGTCCCGCATCAGCAGCCACGCCTCGTCCACTACCACCAGGTGGCGGCCAGTACGGGGACGGGAGTTGACCTGCCGCCAGATCGCGTCCAGGGCCAGCAGCATCGCCGGTGCCTTGACCTCGTCCGGGAGCTGACGGAGCGCGAAGACCACCAGATGCCCTTGGGTGGTGGCGGTGCTGGGGCCGTTGAACAACTGCGCGTGTGAGCCGGTGGTGTACGGGACCAGCTGGTTGGCGAGATCCACGGCCGTCTGGCTGCCGTCCTCGGTCAGGATGGCGGCGAGGTCGGAGAGTTGGGGTGGGGTGCGCTGCCAGGTGCGCGGGTCGGTGGTGATCCCGGCGCGTGCGTACGCGGCGAGGATCGCCCGGTCCAGGACCGCCTTCTCGGCCGCGGTCAGGTCGCTGCCCAGCAGGACGGCGAGGAACGTGTGCAGGAACAGCACCCGCCGGGTGAGGAGGTCCTCCTCGCCGCCTGTCGTTGGTGGGAGGTCGAAGGGGTTGAGGCGTACGCCGTCGGCGCCGAGTGCGATGACGTGGCCGCCGACGGTTTCGGCGAGGCGGACGTACTCGTCCTCCGGGTCGATCACCGAGGCGGTGGTGCCGGTGAACAGCAGCCGCAGCAGCTCGAGTTTGGCGAGGTAGGACTTGCCGGCGCCGGAGCGGGCCAGGGTGATGGAGTTGTAGTTGTCCTGCGCGAAGCGGTCCCACACCACGGGAGCACCGGAGACCGCGTTCAGCCCGTACAGCACCCCGGCGGGCAGGCCGTCTTCGCCGGTGTTGATCGGCAGGTCGGGGCTGGTGAAGGGGAAGCAGGCGGCGAGCGCGGCGGTGTCGAACGTGCGGCGGATCTTGAGCGTGTCGATGCCGAGCGGCAGGGTGGCCAGCCAGCCGGGCAGCGCCCGGTAGGTCGTCGGGGCGACGGTCATGAGCAGCGATCCGGCGATCGCGCGGACGGCGGCGGCCTGTTCGGCGAGGGTGTCCTCGTCCGCGGCGTGCACGGTCAGGTACAGGGCGACGTGGAAGAGCTTTCCCTCGCCTCGTGCGATGCGGTAGGCGAGGTCGGCGGCGTCCGCGGCGGCGGCCTCCACCTCCGGATCGTCCAGGCGCCCCTTGTCGAAGCCGGTGCGGCGGCCGGATTCCAGCCGGGCGCGCTGTTTCTTCAGCCCGGCCGCGGCGATGGGGTTGGGGACGGGGTCGATGTGCAGGGCGAGGTCGAGGTGGCCGGGAAAGTTCAGCAGCGGGGCCAGCCAGCCCGCGGTGACCTCGGCCGGGTAGCCGGTGACCACCATCGTGGTGGCCAGGTGTCCGCCGACCGCGAGGGCGCGGGCATGCACCTCAAGAGCCTCGGGGCCGGCCACCTCCAGCAACTGGGCGGTGTCGATGGTCGGTACGTCGGCAGTGGTGCGGCGGCGGCCGAAGAAGAGCCGGGTCATACGGGGTCACCTTCCGATCCGTCCTCGGGGTGGGTGGGGGTATCGGGGTTGCAGGCCGCACCCACCAGCTCGGCGCTCTGCTCGGCGTCCAAGGGCGTGACGGTGATCTCGGCAGCGCCGAGTGCACGGGTAGCTTCGTGGACGCGTTGGATGACGCGCCCCCCTCCCGCGTGATGCCGCCCGCCGTGCGCTGAGGCTTCTTCCCGGGCGACCAGCACGATCTGCCGGCCGAGCAGGTTGCCGCCGGTGGCGAGGTCGGCGAGGAAGCCGGCGTGCGCGCGGGCGGCCTGCTCCAAAGCGGGATGGGGCAGCGCGGCGGCATCCTGCTGCAGAGTGTCGGCCAGCGGGGCGAGATCGATGCGGTGGCAGCGCACCAGCACCTGGGTGGGGCCGGTCAGGGAGTTGAGCCAGCGCGCGAACGCGGCGGTCAGGCCCTGCTGTTCGGCCGCTGAACGCAGCTCGAAGTTGACCGTGGAGCACGTCGCCACGGCCGCCTTCCCCTCGCCGCCCAGGTCGAGCACCCCCTCGGTGGTGATGCCGTCGTACGGCATGCGCATCGCGGCCGGCGGCGGCCCCGCCGCCCGGGCCCAGCGGTCGGGGACGACGACCGGCAGCGGCGGTACTCCTTCGGGGGCGTGCACCCGGCGCTTCGGGGTGCGGGCGTGCCGGAGGGCGGCGAGCAGGAAGCGGTCTAGGCTGATGCCCTCGCGTCGGCCGAGCGCGAGCGCGGCCACCGCACCGGCGATCGGGACCACCAGAGCCGCGTACGCCAGCGGCGCCATGAAGGGACGCGTCACCCACCAGCCGCCGTACAGCACAAGCCCGGCGACGGCGAGGATCGCGCTCTGCCGGGCCGTGAAAGGTCCCAGCAGGCGGTCGGGGCGTGAGATGTCGGCGGGAATGCGGGTGGCGTACGGGGCGTCCGACGCTTCGTCGGGCTGGTTCATGCGGGGTTACCTCCTGGACGGTTCGAGGGGCAGCCGCAGCTGCATGGGACGCGGTGGGCGCACGCGGACCCGTGTCGCGGGGACGGGCAGGGCCAGCTGGCGTGCCCGGGGCACCGGGGCGGGTCGGGCCGGGGGCGGTGTGGTGGGTAGGGCGCGAGCTGCCGGGGGTGGGGCGGGAGTGCGTTCGGCGCGGATCGGCAGCCACATCTGGGTGGGCCTCGGCGGCCGGGCGGGAGCGCGCGGTACGGCGATGGGCAGGGCCAGTTGCTGTCTGCGGCGGGCCCGGGCGGGATGGATCACGGCGCGGGGACCTCCCGGTGTACGGACGCGGGGAGCCGCCCCGGGGCCGTGGCGCCGGGGAGCTGGGCCCGGCCTGGCTGCCGGGCGGTGCCCCGGCGCGGCCGGGGCACCGGGTGCGGGCCGGCCCGCTGCTCCCGGGCGGCCACCCGGCCGGCCAGGGGCAGCACGGCCCCGCGCGAGCAGGGCCTGGCCCCAGCCCCGCACACCCCCACCACGCCCGGGCCCGGCGGCGGGCGGGCGGCCCCCACCCCGTCCGCCTCCGCCCCCTCCCGGCCGGCCTCCGCCCCCACCTGGGCGGCCGCCTGCGCCGCCCGGTCCGCGGCGGCCGAGGCCGAGTCCGGCACCTCCACCGCCGCCGGGGCGGCGGCGCAGCAGGCCGATGCCGGGCAGGTAGGCGTCCATGAGCCGGTACATCGCCAGGTGCTTGAGCAACCGCAACCCAGACGGGGCGTGCGGGTTGTGGATCGGGGTGCCGCGCAGGACGACCTGCAGGGTCCAGCCCGGAATCTTGAACAGCACCCAGAACAGGGCCAGTCCGGCGAGCATCGTGCCCAACTGGTCGGACTTGGGGATGCCGAGCGTGGTGGCCCCGGGGGCGAAGAACAGCTTCAGGGCGAGGATGAACGTCATCGACTGGGCGATCTGGATGACCAGGCAGCCGGCCAGGGCGCGCCACCACAGCCGGGCGACGGGATCGGTCAGCGGATGCGCGTGACACGCCAGCATCAGGGGCGCGGCCACCGCCAGCAGCGCCATCACCGCAACACGTACCAGGAAGCCGATCAGCACCGCGAGCACCAGCGTGATCATCACGATCGCCAGGATCAGCAGGTACAGCTTCAGCCCCGCGGAGCCGAACAGGGCGAAGGGCAGGACGCGTTCGACCATGCCCTGACCGGCGTCCGACATATCGGTGGCCATGATCGCGTGAGCGAGGGCGTTGGACAGACTGATCGCCTTGCCCATCACGGTCAGCGAGGTGGCCGCCGCGACCATCCCCAGCACCAGGCGCGGGGCGATCTGCTGCAGGGCGTAGCGGGTCTGGACGGTCTCATAGCCCATGACCGTGACGCCGCCCGCCGTCACGAAGAGCACGTAGATCCCGGCCGTGATCCCCAGCATGGCGGTCCACAGCTTCTTGATGTCGGCGTGCTTCGTGACGTCGGGCGTCGCGAGCAGGGTGTCGGCGAGGAACTCGCGCACCGGCTTCATGATCTGCTCGATCAGCGTGCCCAGGAACGAGGTGACCGCGTCCACGACCATGGCGGGGATGTCGAGGAAGCCCCAGGTGGTGCCCTTGTCGCACTCGGTTCCGGTCGCCTCGCAGGCCGGAGGCGTCGGCCCGGGAGTCGGCTCAGGGGAGGAGGGTGACTCCGGTTCGGGTGTGGGGCGGCCCGGTGCAGGGGTTGGCCCGGGAGTCGGCTCGGGCCTCGGCTCCGCCCCGGGCTCCGGGGAGGGGGCGGCGGGGCCGGGCGCGGGCCGCGGTTCGGGTTGCGGCGGCTCCGGGGCCACCGGCGCCTGAACCGCCGCGGACCCAGTGTGCGCGGAGGCGGCCACGGCGCACATCGGGACGAGGGCCATCACGGCCAGGGCGAACAGCAAGGGCATGGCGTGGGCGAGACGCCTTGTGCGGATCACTGCCCGCCCCCGCCGTCGTTGGCACCGACGATGCCCTGCAGCACGGTCACCAGCACTGGGGCCAGGATCGCCAGCCCGTAGCCGATGGCTGCGGCCTTCAACGCCCGCTTGGCGGCCTCGACTTCCCCCGGATCGCCGCCGGCCATCAGATAGCGCAGCCCGCCGAAGGTCAGGAACAGGGTGGCCAGTCCGGCAAGGATGCCGACGACCCAGTTCCGCAGATTCGTGATGACGGTCGGGATGTCCGCGACCGCCCACACGTGCGGCGGATCCGCCAGCAGCGCGCACGTCGTGAGGGCAGTGGTGAAAACGAGCCGGACGGACCAGCGCAGTAGCGGTCGCGGTGGCCGACGGAGCCTTGCGAGCATGGCAGCACACCTCCCTCGGGGCACAGAGCCGGGCAGGAGCAGGACAGGACGGGGACGCCACAACGGGCGTACGAGAGTCGGTGCGGGGTGAGCAGGACCCTGGGCCCGGGCGCCGGCCTCCTTACAGGGGCGCGGCGGGACGGGGGTTCTCGGGTGTCAGCACGAGACGGTCGTGCTCACCCCACACCGTGCGGAGATCCGGTCCCGGGGCATCGGCCGCCCCGGGACCACAACGGACGCTCCGGCCCGAAGCCGGACTCGGTGCGCCGTCACCGTGAATAGAGATCCCGGCGGCGGGAATTGACATCCCGCCGCCGAAAATCCCCCCGCTGGGCGCGCCTACCGGTCCTGCAGCCGGCGTCGCAGATGAGCGGCCAGGTGCTGTTCGGCAGCGCTGCGGTGCCGGTAGAGCTGACGCACACTCACCCCCCGCTCGGCCGCCAGGTGTTGCATGGGCTCGCCGCCCAGCCGGGTACGGGCGATCAGCCGCGCCTCGGCCACGTCCACCACGCGGGCCTGTACGGCGCGGGACAGCACCGTGAGCTCATCCACGGGCTCCCCGTGTTCTGCCTGCGGGACGGAGCAGAGGTGGTCGAGGTGGGTTGCCGCCGGGGCGGTTTCGCGGGTGGCTTGGCGGCGTGCGGCGTACACCAGCCGGTGCACTGCCCGGTCGGCGGCGCTGAACAGCTCCCGGTCCAACTGCTCCGCTCCGGGGTTCACCGTGCGCAGGGCCGCGGCGACGGCGGCCAGGGCTTCCTGCTCGACCTCGGCGCGCTCCAGATGGGCGGGGCGGGCCAGCCGGGCGAGCATCCGGCGCAGTACCGGAACGGTCATGGCCACCGCCACCACGTCCCACGGCTCGCCCAGCTCATGGGCGCGCCGGATCACCTCGCGCCAGGTCCGCTCGCGCAAGTCGGGACGGGTGGAGGGGTGGGCGAGGTGGGTGCGCACCCGGTCGATGGGCCACGCCGCCCGGTCCGGGGTGTCGCACACCAGGTGCGCGGGCAGCGTGAGTGGCTCCACCCCGTGGGCGAGCGCGAGGAACGCCTGCTCCAGCTCGCCGAGCGGGGAACGGACGGCGCCCTGCGGCCGGGCGGCGGGGCGGTGGGCGTAGTGACGGTGGTGCATGGCGCATCTCCCGTGAACGGTGCGGACAACTTCCGCCGCCACCCCTCCCAAGCCCCGGTGCCACAAGCGGCCCACCCGCACACCACTGCCGCGCCACGCGCGGTCGAATGGTCCGGCGCGTGCGATGGCCCGCCACCGGTCCGCCCTCGATGACCTGGCGCCACGCCTCCGCCACCGGATCGCGAATCGAACAGAGAAATTCCCGGCTCCGGTTTCGCCCCTCGTTGTGCGGCGAGACGAGGCGGCCCGCAGGTGGCTCGGCGCTGGCGCGCGACTGGCTCGTGTGCATAAC
>NZ_BAAASJ010000121.1:0-6034 GCF_039532825.1 Streptomyces vastus | reverse complement strand
TGTCGAAGACTCCTTCCCGCCGCTCTACTGCTCCCCGCCCGCGCACGTCCCACCCGCTGCCGACGACGACCTGGTTCCCGGGCCCGGATGAGCCGAATGCTGCTCCCATCCCCGGCGCGGTGCTGCCCGCCTGGGCGATCGACAAGATCCGCACCGAGTTCGTCGGACGCCCCGGCCACGGGCCCGCCCCACTGCTCAAGATCGCGATCCGGGACACGGCGCCGGGCATGGACGCCCGCATCCCGAGCACGCCCTTCGCCGCAGCGGTCGACGACGAGGACGCCACGAGCAGGCCGTCCATCCTGCTCGCCGAACTCCACCCCGACGCACTCCCCGCCCCCGCCGACGACCTGCAGGCCGTCGTAGGGATGCCCGGCGCGCGGGAGGACGGCTGGCCCGGCTTCTTCCACCGCGCCCACCGGCTCCTCCCCACCAACGGCATCCTGCTGCTGGCCACCCGCCAACGCCGGCAGGCCGGACGCCTCACCGACCCCCTCGGCACGCTGATCGCGGGTGCCCGCACCGCCGGCTTCCGCTACCTCCAGCACATCGTGATCGTCTACGGCCACCCGGCCGGCGACCGCCTCGTCCCCGCCCCGCCCCCGGACGCATCCCGCGGCGTCGCGCACTGCGACCTGATCGCCCTGTCCGCGATCACCCACCCGTAGGCCCAGGCCAAGGAGATACCGCCGTGCCCTGCTCCCTCTCGGTGTGGAACACCGCCCCCACCTCCGCCCCCGCCCAGCGCGCCGACCGCTACGTGCCCGGCTCGGCCGCCCACCCCGCCAAGATGCTCCCGCAGATCGCCGCCCACGCCATCGCCACCTACACCCGCCCCGGCGATGTGGTCCTGGACCCCATGTGCGGCATCGGCACCACCCTCGTCGAGGCCATCCGCCTCGGCCGCCACGCCCTGGGCACCGAGTACGAACCGCGCTGGGCCGACCTGGCCCACGCCAACGTCCTCCACACCATGCAGGCCACCGAACGCGGCAGCGGACACGTCGCATGCGGCGACGCCCGCCACCTCACCGACCTCATCGACGACCGCCACCACGGCAAGATCGCCCTCGTCGTCACCTCACCGCCGTACGGCAACTCGGTACACGGACAGGTCCGCTCCACCCGCGAGACCGGCGAACGCGGCGTCCTCAAGAAGGACTACCGCTACAGCCACGACCCCTCCAACCTCGCCCACGTCTCCACCGACCGGCTCCTGGACGCCTTCACAGAGATCCTCACCCAGTGCCGACAAGTGCTGCGCCCCGGCGGCACCGTCGTCGTCACCACCCGCCCCTGGCGCGAACGCGGCGAACTCATCGACCTGCCCTCCGCCGTCCTCGCCGCCGGCCAGGCCGCCGGACTCATCCCCGCCGAACGCTGCGTCGCCCTCCTCGCCGGCATCCGCGACAGCCGCCTCATCTCGCGCCCCTCATTCTTCCAGATGAAGAACATCCGGGACGCCCGCCGCCAGGGCATCCCCCTCGCCGTGGTCCAGCACGAGGACGTACTGGTCTTCACGCGGTCCGCACTACAACACGCTGCCGGAAGCGCGACGAGGAAGGAGCGGCAGAGCACATCGAGGTGCGGCGCCAGAACTGCCTGCACGTCGGCATCTGCGGCAGCTGTCCGAACCCGTACCTGCAGGAGGGCTCGGCCCACCGGATCTCCTTGGCGGACACGACACGCCGACTGGGAGGCCCCGCGCCGCTTCTCATGAGCGGAAACAACGTTGACGGAGCGAGCTGCCGTGCCGGTTCCTTTCCTGCTCGGAACCGGCACGGCTCACCTGGCTGATGAACTATGCACCCGGCTGCGGGGGCGCCGCGCGGTAGGTGCGCGGGCGGTCGGTGACCTGTTCGGCCAGACCCTGCTTGGCGAGGGTGGCGAGTGCGTTGGCGATGGCACCGGAGGAGCGGTCGATCATGCGGCTGATCCTGGTGGCGGTGAAGGCTTCACCGGCATGGGCGTTGAGGTGGTTGATGACAAGCTGGCGGAGGCATCCGGAGGCAAGGCGTTTGTTTCCGTCAGGCAGGGAGGTGAGGGCGACGGGCCTTGTCGGATCGGTGGGTTCGGTGCGCTGGGCGGGCAAGGCCGCGGCGGAGGCAGCCTGTTCGGCCTCCGGGGCCTCAGAGTTCTCCTCGGGTTCGACCGCGGCGGGCGCCTCCGGATCCGTCTTCAGGTCCGTCTCCGCAGCCGGTTCGCTGGCGGGCGCGGTGCCGGGCGCGGAGTGGGTTGGTTCCTCCTGGGAGAAGGGCTCTTCGGATGCGTGGCTCGGGTTGGTGTAGGTGGCGTGCCAGAGGTCAGGGCGGCGGTTGGGGCCGTTCTGGATGCCGCGGTCGCGGTGGGCGAGGCCGCGCTTCTCCAGGGCAACGAGGGCTTTGAAGGTGCTGGAGCGGGGTGTAGCGGCGGCTTGGGCGATGTCGTCGACGGTAGCCGGATCGGTGAAGGCGACCAATTGTGTGTAGACGCTGATGATGGCGGGGGACAGACCGGCCAGCTGGTCGGCGGTCGCGGTTTCGGACATGAAGGGGCCTCATTTCCCGGTAGATGTAAGGAGTGAGGTCCCCGGCCGGGGTGCGGTCCTTGGCGGGGCCGCTGGTGTCGCCGGCGCGTGCGCATCGCGGGTGTTCCGGGCGGACAGGGCCGACGGCGTGGGGATCGCGGTGGTCCGTGATCCCGCTCGGCCGGTCGGCCGCGACCATGGACGCTCGGAAGCGGGCATGAAGTCAAGCGCCGGTCAACCGATCTGTACCGGCCCACGTCAGAGCGGTTCATGGGCGGCCTGCTGCACCGTCGCCCGGCTGATGCGCGGCCTGGGCCTTCAGGGTGCCCGACGCGGGAAGAAGATCCGCACCACCATCCGGGACGACGGCCACGAGCGGGCCGCTGACCTGCTCGGGCGGGACTTCACCGCATCCGGTCCGAACGAGAGATGGGTCGCGGACTTCACCTACGTCGCCAGCTGATCCGGGATCGTCTATATCGCGTTCGTCGTGGACGTGTTCTCCCGGGCGATTGTCGGTTGGTCCACCGCCATCAGCAAGCGGGCCAAGCTCGTCCTCGACGCCCTCGACATGGCGTTGTGGCGCCGGGATCGTGCCGGCACTCCGGCTGGCCAGGGGCTGGTTCATCATTCGGATGAGGGCAGTACACGTCATTCGCGTTCAGCCTGCACCATCGACGCCTCGATGGGCTCCATCGGAGACTGCGTGGACAACGCGATGATGGAGTCCTTCTGGGCCCGAGTCCAGGTCGAACTGCTCAACCGCAGACGGTGGCGGACGCGTCTGGAGCTGTCCACCGCGCTCTTCGAGTACCTGGAAATCTTCCATAACCGACAGCGCAGACACTCCGCCCTGGGCATGCTCAGCCCGGTGGAGTACGAACTCCGCACCCCGCCAGTAGCCTGAAACCAAGCAACTCGACTCCACCCAACTCGGGACAGTCCGTCGACTCCACCCAACTCGGGACAGTCCGGAGCCTCCACCGATCCTGGCACGGTTCAAGGCGCTCATGACGTCTTGGGCACCCAGCGAACCCGGGCTGCGAGACACTTGTAGTCGGCGAGTGCCCCGTAGCGCTCAACCGGTGGGCGTGAGGAGGCGACGACGTGGCGTTCGTTCGAACAGCGACGGGAGGCGCGAAAGACGCATCCCCCGGAGAGCTATATCGAGACCTTCCGCGGCGGGCGGGTGCGGTTCCCGGTCTGTGGGCGCACCAGTCGGAGATGCTCAAGGCCTTCACGTCAGACAGGAGCGTCCTGTAGCCCCGCCGACGGCTCGACGAGGAGCGAAGCTGAGGAGAACAGCATGGCGGACTGGCACCCCCTGCCGCTTGGATCATCGCTCAATGGCACGCCTTCGGCTCCTACGTCCGCGCCGGTGATCGCGAAACTCGAGCTTCTTCCTTTCAACGCTCTGTCATGGGAGGACTTCGAACGTCTTCAATGGCGAGTGATGCGCGACGTGGAGGGCCTACGCCATGCACGGTTGTACGGAGATCGTGGCCAGGCTCAGTTTGGCCTCGACATCGTTGCCCTAGCGCCAGATAACAGCGGCGTCGCGCTCCAGAGTAAGAAGTACACAAGGTTTGGTGCGGCGGAGATAAAGGCGGCCGTCAAGAAATTCCGCACGACAGACCGTCCCTTCTCGGTCGACCGCCTCATCATCGGAGTGGCCCGCACCGTCCGAAGCACCGGAGCAATCGAAGAACTCGCAAAGCAGGGCAGGACGCTGCGACCGATCAGCCTGGAGTTGTGGGATGCGCAGGAGCTCTCGCACCTCCTGCGGGGACGCCCAGAGATCGTTATCGAGTTCTTCGGACTGCCGACTGCCGAGGCCTTCTGTCTCCCGTTCAAGGTTGACATGACCGTCGTGCCGCCTGCAGAGGTTGTGGCAGTCCGTGAGGCGATCGCCCGGACGCCGGAAGTCACCACGGGCGCACAACAGTTCTTCGACGAAGCAGCCGCCGCATCCGATCCTTCGCAAGCACTCTCGCTCATTGAGGCGGGGCAAGCGGGACTACGTGACGCGGGATTCGGGCCGCACGCCGCGCAACACGACAAGGACCGCATCCGCTTGCTCGCGGACGTCGGTCGAGCCGCCGAAGCCGCTCGCTACGTACTGGACCAGTTCTGGGTGGCTCTCGATCAAGGGCTTTCCGCAACTGCCCAGCTCACGCGATCCCAACTGGACGAGCTAACGAAGCTCGCGGTGACGAACGAGCACGTCAAGCGCTATCGGCGCGTCAGCGAGGTTGCCATCGATCTCTACCTGAACCCCCTCGCTTACGTGCCTGACATCGACCGCCTACGGATCGGAGATCCCATTGACGAGGTCCGACTCGCTTTGCTCGCTGGCGAAACGTCTCTGGCCAACGACGATCAGGAATGGCTAACAAAGGCCGTTCCGGTCTTCACCGAGCTTTCATGCATCTCCTCGATCGATCGCGTACTACGCACCAGGCTAAGGCTGCTTCTCGCCGAGACCACCGCAGACTGGTCAGAACTGCTTGCCGACGCACGGAAGCTGAATCTCGGACATGACCTACTTGGCCTGGTGACGGCACGTTACGCGCGTGACTGCGCCCTGCATCAGAAGTTCCAGGAAGCTGATCTTGCGTGGGACGAAGCTTCCGGCTCTGCATCGCTGGCGCGGCAATGGGGCGAAGCATCGACATGGATCTTCAGCCGTCGAGCCTTCCGAGCGCGCTGGAACCCCTTCACCAGCGACGACCTGCTGCCCCTACAGACAGCCATCCGCAGGATGGGGACTTCCTCCCCCCTCGTGCCTGCTGCGGACGGCGCCTACGAGGACGCATTGGCTGCCTTGAGCGACCAGAAGCTCCGGTCTGCAGCGATATCGGCCCAGCGAGCGCTACGCGACGCTGTCACGGCTAGCGACTGGGTCGGAGAAGAGCGCGCCCGACGGGCTCTCGCCACGATCCTCATCGAGTCCGACGAGCCCGCGTTGGCGGCCCGTCACCTCGTGCGAGCAGGCGCAACCAAAGCTATCGATGCTCTCGGTAAATCTCTTCCTCGCGACTTCATCGACATCCTCGATGACTTGAACGCGCCCAACTACTGGACGGTCGGCACAAGTTACCGCCTGATCGCCGCACAGGCAGACCTCGTACCAGACGAACGCGTCGGCGCTGTGTCAGAGCGCCTCGTCGACGAACTAGCGGCGGCAGAAACGGGGACCACGCCGGATCTACCAGCATTCGCCACGTCTAGATACAACAACTCCGTCAAGGCTCTGGCCGGCATGGCCGACCGGCTCGATGCGACTCGCGCGGACAACGTGCTGAGCCACTTCGAGGGGCAGCCGCCCGTGGAAGAGAACCACTACCGATACCACGATGAGGACGAAGCCGTCGTGGTGGCCAAGATCGCGCTCACCCACGCTCCACTCGTGGAGCGTGCCGTCCCACACCTAGTACTACAGCCGGTGGTTCACGTGACGTGATGGCGGTCGGTTCGTTGGGCCGTTCGTGGGACTGATGCTGCCGCCGGGGGCGGTTGGAACGGGCG